>DASQQM010000122.1:0-2073 GCA_035643475.1 Anaerolineae bacterium
AGGGGGTATGGGTCTGGGATGGGAATCTCCGGTTGATGTCCACCCATGGTTTCGTTTAGCTCCGACGGTAACATCCCAATACTGTCATAGAAGCCCCATTGCATTGCGGTCAAGTTAAAGTACGGCCGTCCTTTGTAGAGGTAGGTAAGTATCATCCCCTCTGGAATCTTGTAGCCGCTGGCCGTAATCATAATACTAGCAATTATATTGAGCGAGTTCCTAAGGGCACTCCATCCAAGGGTGCTCTGCACGAAAGGTACTGCATCCTTTAGGTTAGCATTCGACCATATCACAGGCAGATGCGCAACGGGTGTAAAGGTATATGTGGGCAGCTTTGTAACTGGCCTCGCCTGAAGCACGACAAAGCGTTTTCCATCAAAAGACCACTCGACATCCTGGTGCTGAAATCCATCGCCCAGAGCATAAAAGATACGGTATACGAGGTTGGCAAGCTCGACCAGCTCTACATCGGTAAGAACCGCTTTCGTGCCTTCTTCGCTGTTAAGTTCTCTTGTTACCGTTCCACCACCCTCTTGTGGGGTAACAACCACTGATTTTGTGCCAACTCTTCTCTCAAGCACCTTTGGCGGGTAAACATGTATATTTATACAGTACTCGTCTGGTTCAACTGATCCACTGACCACCGATTCTCCAAGCCCAAAGTTAGCACTTACCGTTATTACATCCTGTCTTCCGGTTTTAGGATCACAGGAGAAGGCCACTCCTGCAGAAACGGAGGGAACCATCTGCATGATAACAACTGCAGCTGCTACTTCCTCATCGCTAAAGCCCATCTTCCTGCGATACGCTAACGCCTGGGGAGTCCATAGGGATGCATAGCAGCCAAGAATTGCCTCGATTATTCTCTCGTAGCCTATTACATTTAAGAAAGAGCTATGAATCCCGGCAAAGGAAGCCTCTTTAGAATCTTCGGCGGTAGCAGATGAGCGAACTGCTACTGCAACTTTGCCCAGCGAATTGTTACGTAGGAATGCCTCAAGTTCTTGCTCTGCCGATTCTGGAAGGTGTCCCTTAAGAATTGCAGCTCGCAATTCTTCCAAAGCCTTGGCTGCTTTAAGATCAATAACTTCCTCAGCCGTAACACTGGCAAAAGCACCGATTTTTTCAAGAAGATCATTATCCTGTAAGAACGAGCGATAGGCAGAAGCTGACAGCACCCCTCCCGCAGGGACATTAAACCCATACCGGTCCAATCTACCCAGATTCCAGCCCTTGCCACCTGCTTCCCCCGGACCGGCCTCAACTGCCTCTTGCCATGTTAGGAGAAATATTCTTGTCATAACCAGCTCCCTTTAGAAATATGCAGTAGCTTATTCTATATACACCCTTGCCCTGCATAGATAAAGTTAGCTTCCCATGTAGAGGTAGGTGCTCCATATGTAGTTTAGCAGATACTACTACGATTTTACTACCATAGTTATTAGGTTCTGTAAACCTGCCTTACTTTCTCATAGGATTGGTATCCCTCTAAAAATTTAATCGTGTCTACTTCTTATAACTGAGGCGATACTTGATATCTTATCGGCCAATAGCTACCTGCCATTGCCCGGCCACATGGCTATCCTATTTGCCTGTTGGTGCTAAAATGAAGCTATGAGCAAACGATTGGCGATATTCATTATTATAATGATGCTAACGTACCTCGTAGCTACACCATGCGCCTCCGCAATGCTTGTGCTATATTCACCGCAGGACATGATTGAGCGCTCTTCACTAATAGTGGACGCAACCGTTGTAGGATCCACAACCGAGAGAACCACTTATGGGGGTGAGCCGGTCGAAACTTTTAAGGTTAATGCTGTATTAAAGGGTATCACGACCGGTCCAACTATTACGGTATCTAAGAGCCTATACCAGCCGATGCCTAACCCTGGCACACGAGTAATGGTGTTACTACAAGTGAATCCATCGAAATACTCACGTGCAAACTATATCTTTACTGGTGATGTTAATAACATTGGCATAATTAAGGGTGGTAAGGTTGTCGATATCTTCAATGGTGTTAATATCAAAGGTAGCGATCGCATAGCTATCTACAACAACTTCTACCAG
>DASQQM010000123.1:0-6865 GCA_035643475.1 Anaerolineae bacterium
CGATGACTCCCGGCTCGGAGAGCGTTGATATGTCACCAAGCGCATGCCCAGTCGCTATATCTCTCAACAGCCGGCGCATTATTTTCCCAGAGCGCGTTTTTGGTAGTTCGCTAACGAATATGATCATCTCCGGTGTTGCTACCGGGCCGATCTTCTTCCGAACATGAGCCGTAAGTTCTTGCTGCATCTCCGGGGTGCCTTCGTATCCCTCTTTGAGAATCACAAATGCGGCGATAGCTTCACCCTTGATCTCATGCGGGATACCGATAACTGCAGATTCAGCAACAGCTTTGTGATCAACCAACGCTGATTCCACTTCTATTGTGCTTATCCTGTGACCAGCGACTTTGATAATATCATCAACCCTCCCAAGGATCCAGAAATAGCCATCCTCGTCTAGCTTGCCACCGTCGCCAGTAAAGTACTTGCCTGGAATCCTACTCCAGTACGTCTCTATGTAGCGCTTCTCATCCTTGTAGAGAGTTCTAAGCATAGCTGGCCAAGGCTTAGTAAGAACGAGGTAACCGCTACCACCCGGCTTTACCGGACTTCCTTGCTCATCGACAACTTCGGCCTCAGTCCCCGGAAACGGGTGTGTGGCAGATCCAGGCTTGCAGGTGGTGACGCCGGGAAGCGGGGTAATCATTATCTGGCCGGTTTCTGTCTGCCACCAAGTATCAACTATAGGACACCTCTCGCTGCCGACGTACTTGTAGTACCATATCCATGCTTCAGGATTGATCGGCTCGCCAACCGTACCGAGGAGGCGCAGTGAGGACAAATCGTGCTTCTCGAGCCACTGGGTACCCCATCTCATAAAACTGCGGATTGCTGTAGGTGCCGTATAGAGAATTGAGACCTTGTGCTTTTCGATAATGCTCCACCAGCGACCCCTATCAGGATAATCAGGCGCCCCCTCATACATAACCTGGGTGGCGCCATTTAACAGCGGTCCGTACGCAATGTAACTATGGCCGGTAACCCAACCGATATCGGCAGTACACCAGAATACGTCTTCTGGTTTGTAATCGAAGATATATTTAAATGTGGCGTACACACCAGTCAGGTATCCTCCAGTTGTGTGTACTATCCCCTTGGGCTTGCCAGTAGTGCCTGAGCTGTGTAATAAGAAGAGCATGTCCTCTGCGTCCATCTGCTCCGGCTCGCAATACTCTTCAGCAGCGCTTACCACATCATGGTACCAATAGTCGCGGCCTTCCTGCATGGCTGTCCGCAACGTCTCGCCAACCCGCCTGACCACGATGACACTTTCTATTGTCGGGGCATCTCTCAGTATTTCATCTGCTGCTTGCTTCATTGGGTATATCTTACCCCGACGATACCCACCATCCGCCGTTATAAGCACCTTGGCCTCAGCATCGTTGATCCGCCCCCGGAGCGCCTCCGCGCTGAAGCCGCCAAAAACGGCCGAATGAGGTGCGCCGATGCGAGCACATGATAGCATTGCTACTACGATTTCAGGAATCATCGGCATGTAGATTGTAACTCTATCCCCTTTTCTAACCCCTAGTTTCTTTAGCGCGTTTGCAAACCGGTTGACCTCCCGGTAGAGATCAGAATATGTTATGGTACGTTCCTCTCCGGGTTCGCCCTCCCAGATAATCGCTGTTTTGTTCCTTGAGGGGCCTTGGATATGGCGATCTACGCAGTTGTACGATGCATTTATTTTCCCATTGATAAACCACTTTGCGAACGGCAGCTTCCACTCCAAGACTCTATCCCATTGCTTGAACCAGTGGAGCTCCGATGCCATGCTTTCCCAGAACGATTCTGGATCCTTCCCTTTTTCATAAAGCTCTGCGGTCGCTATAGCGCTTTTCTTAAAAGCCGCTGGTGGCGGGAATAATCGTTGCTCCTGCAAAAAGCTTTCGAGTGTTTCGTGGCTATCACTCATACACATCCCTCTTCTGTATGTCTAGCCTCAAAGGCATGCTCATGTTTATTTTTACCCAAATATCTGCTTGATTTTCTAATAGTAAACGCAGCCCAGTAGGAATAAGCGCCAAAAATATAAACTATCAAGGCATTATGAAGCGGTACCAATCTCAGATTTATTGCCAAAATTAGTATCACGCCCGTCTCCAGCTCAAAGCTCTCTTGATATCGCATTATGTATTTCATCAATGGGTAGAATACATGATGAAACAATCCAAGGAAAGCGTGGTGAAGAGCATTAGCAGCCGGGCAGTTATAGTTACAGGATCAACACGCGGTATTGGCTTAGCTACTGCCGCTGAGTTTTTGAAAAATGGTGACAAAGTTACTATCTTCTGCCGTCATCAAGACCATGTCGACGAGGCGGTAGAACAACTCAGTGAGATTACGGGTTTAAGTAAAGTCTCCCAGAACATCCTCGGGTTAGTTGGGGATGTTCGAGTATCGAGCGATGTAAGGGAATTAGTAGACATAGCGCTCAGAAACTTTGGCCGAATCGACGTTCTGGTAAATAACGCCGGGATTGCCGTGTGGAGACTTATTGAGCATACGAGTGAACACGAGTGGGATGATGTCTTAGATACGAATCTTAAGGGGAGCTTTCTTTTCATGCGAGAAGTTATGCCGATTATGAAAAAACAAGGAAGCGGCATCATTATAAATATCTCCTCTGACCTCGGTGTAGAAGGCCAAGCTAAATATTCAGCCTATAGCGCCTCTAAATTCGGCCAAATTGGTTTAACTCAAGTTGTAGCGGACGAGACGCGAGATACGGATATCAAAGTTTACGCAGTGCTGCCAGGAGGGGTAGCGACAAAACTACACCTAGATATCCACCCGTGGGAAGATCCTTCAGAAATGATGACCCCCGAGTATGTCGCTAAAGAAATCTTTCAGGTCGCTGAAGGAAAGGGGCGGTCAGGGGAATCAATCGAGGTGTATTACTAAGTTCTCTTTCGCTCGGAGATGTCGCGATATAGGCAAAATAGAGATAGAATTAGTTAGCGCTAAAATTAGCAGGTTGGATTTGGTTGGATATTTGTAGAATAGATTTAAAAGGGCCCATGTTATGCCTTTTATTTGCATTTGCCAGCTTTTATCACTGCTTCAACCTCTTCGATAGAGCCAAACACCTTAAGCCCCGTACTATCAAAGATACCAAGACGATCAAGTTTATTCATAAGCCTAGATCCGGGCTTAACTATTACTGCCATGCATGCTCCGATTCTTATAAGCTCTTGGAGATAATAGATAAGCGTCTCTACTCCAGCCTCCTCCATATAAGTGATGCCTGAGAGATCAACTATCACGCCCCTGCGACCCTCTGTTAGTATTTCTGAGAGAAAGCCCTGTACCCTCTCTTTATCAGAGAGATCAAATTCTCCAGAGAGAATAAGCACCTGCATATTTGAAGCATCAGTTTTCTTAAGCTTAATATCAAGCACGCGCTTCACCTCCCAACGAGATGGCGAGGATAGCGATATCATCCGATAAACTGCCGCCAGAGTACGCCATAACATCGCTATAGATCGCCTGCGGCATTTCTTTGACTGATACTTCCTTTGCTTGCGTCATAAAATCGATCAGCCTGTCCTCACCATAGAATCCACCTTCACACCTGGCCTCAGTGACCCCATCAGTATAAAGGACTAAGGTATCGCCTTTTTGAAGGTTTGTCTCTTCTTCTGCATAGCTCATGCCCGCAAATGCTCCAATGATTGGTGAATGCTCTTTTAGTAATTCAACAGTAGATGCCCGCTGCACTATTGCCGGGGGGTGTCCCGCAGAGCAGTAGGTAAGTTTTCCCGTATCTGTATCGAGCACGGCAAATAATACAGTGATGAAGCAGGCTGGGCCTGATGCCACCCTCACCGCATTATTGGTCTTTGCCATAATCTCTGATGGACTATAGCCTTCCATAGCGTAAGCTCGAATTGTGTTTCTGACCACTGATGTTAAGGTTGCCGCCTTCAACCCCTTACCGGAGATATCTCCTAAGGTGATGCCGACTCTTCCGTGTTCTAGCTCAAAGAGATCGTAAAAATCACCGCCGACTTTTGTGGCTTCAGTTGCAGAGCGATAGAGGTGGCCAAATTCTATGCCTGGTATCCTTTGTGGCACGGTAAGAATCGCCTCTTGCAGGGTATCTGCGATATTTCGCTGGGCTGCATAAAGCCTAGCGTTTCCCAAGGCAAGCGAAATCGATGTTGCCAGTTTGTTTGCAAAATCGATCTGGGCTTCGGTAAAGGCTTTTGGGGTCGTACGGTAGTAGAAGGATAGGGTGCCGAGAACCTCCCCCTTCACTATCAATGGTATAACAAGCGTCGAGCGTATTGTGTATTGCTCCATAATCTTACGATTTAACCGTGCATCGTTATATGCATCGTTGCTGACGAACAGTGTACCCGTTTCAGCAACGAGTTTGACTGCCTTCACCTCATCGCCGGAAAATCTCCGTCCCGTGAATTCTTGCGGAAACCCGTAGAGATAGCTGGCGGTCCAAACATCGTTCTCCCGCATGAATATCGCTGTCGATTCGCACCCTATGGCTTTTGCGGCCTCCACAACAACTCTCTGCAATATCTTATCGACATCTAACGTTGAGGTTACAACTGCGTTGATGTCGTTAAGGGCATCACTTAGCTCCTTTGCCTGCTTGCGCTCAGTGATATCCCTTAATACGCTGATGAATGCCGCGGGCCTTCCTTCGGCATCCCTGATTACCGATGCGCTCAGCTCCACAGGGTAGGGTGTACCATCGCGCTTTAACAACGTATACTCAACGTTTCTTATAACTCCAGTCTCCAGGACCTTTTCTGCATTCTCAATTGCTAATTTCCTATCCTTTGGCGCGACCAATTCGAATGCATTTTTCCCTATTAGCTGCTCGGGTCTCTCAGCCCCATATAATCTTTCGGCCTGCTCATTAACCATAATAATAGTGCCATTTAGATCAGTTGCCGTGATGGCATCGGGGGATGTCTCGACGAGACTGCGGTAAAGCTCCGCGCTTTCTCTTAGCGCTTTTTCTACCCGTTTCCGCCGTGTGATATCGGTAAAGGTCACAACAGCGCCTTTTATAGCACCCTCCTCGACAGTTGGATATGATGAGTACTCGACGGGAAAAGAAGTTCCGTCTTTCCGCCAGTACACCTCGCTATCAAGACGTATCCCTTGCCCGGTTAAAAGTGAGTGATAGATTGGGCATTCCTCCTCGGGATAGGGTGAACCATCGTTTCGGCTGTGGTGAATTAGCTCGTGCAAATCCTTGCCTAGTACCTCTTCAGGCGCATATCCGGTCATCTTGGCTGCAGCCCTATTAAACAGAATAGTATGTCCTTCCAGATCAAGGCCGAAGATCCCTTCATCGGTTGACTCCAGCAGCAGTTGTATTCTATTAGCCAACTGCATGCGCTCCTCTTCTAGCTGTTTCCGCTCGCCGATGTCGCGAACCACTGCCAGCATGCGGTCTTTGTCGCCTATGACGGCGCGTTTTAGGTTTACTTCGACCCAAAATGGCCGGCCGATCTTGTCTTTTGCCATCCACTCAAAAAGCTGGGGTTCTCCTTTAGCCGCCTTCTTTATCCATCGTAAGGCATCCTCTTTTGAGTACGGTGGCACGCCCGCGCTAAGGTCCACCACCGTGAGGCCTCGCGCCTCCTTCGGGGTGTAGCCGTACAGCTCAGTTACCTTCTGGTTGATGTCAAGTATAGTGCCGGTCTCGATGTCGTGGATGAAAATGGCGTCGTTGGCAGCGTTGAAAATGGCACGGTAGTTCGCCTCTGATGCCCTGAGCGCCTCTTCTACCCGCTTGTGCTCGATAATCTCCTGCTCAAGAAGCGCATTAGATTTTGAAAGCTCGGTAGTTCGCTCTTTTACCCGTCCTTCCAGCTCATCACGAGCTTTGTGCAACTCCTCTTCTGCTCGCTTGCGCTCGGTGATATCAACAAACGTTATAACGGCACCTTTAACGGTCCCATCTTCAATTATCGGATAGGATGAGAATTCGGCTGGGAAAGAGGTCCCATCTTTTCTCCATAAAACCTCGGTGTCAACGCGCACGCCTTGTCCCCTTCTATAAGTCCTAAAGACAGGGCATTGTTCAATAGGATACTGCGTGCCATCGCTATAGCTGTGATGCATCAGTTCGTGCATGTTCTTGCCCATTACCTCTTCGGGCGCATACCCTGTCATCTTTGACGCGGCCTTGTTAAAAAAGGTGCCGCGATAATTCATATCGATTCCTAAGATACCCTCGTCCGTCGACTCGAGAAGAAGCCTCATCCTATCAGCGAGTTGCTCTCTCTCTTCTTCCGCCATCTTGTGCTCAGTGATATCGAGCATAACGCCCTGTAGGTAGAGAGGTCGGTCGGCTTCATTTCGCACTATTGCGGCCACGTCCCGGAACCAGACCACATGGCCATCTTTGGTGAGCATGCGATATTCTAAGACAAGCGGCTCGCCGGTGGCATGAGAGTGAGCCACTTCAGCCATCACGCGATCGTAGTCGTCGGGGTGGAGGCGTTTTCGCCAGATGTCGGGGTCGGCCTTGTACTCGGCTTGCGAGTAGCCGAGTAGCATTTCGATCTGTGGGCTGACGTAAAGCGTGGTGCTGGCCTCGTCAAACGCGGCGATGTAGGTTATAACCGGGATCTGCTCAACCAGTGTGCGATATCTGGCCTGCGACTCGCGCAGTTCCTCCAGTAACCTAATCCTCTCCCGGCTTTCTTTTACTGCAAACGGTATGCGGCGAAGGTTCTTCTTTAAAACATAACCATCAAGGCCCGACTTCATGCCCTCTGCGGCGATCTCTTCATTCCCGGAATCGGTCGCCATAACTACGGACGTATGTGGAAGCCGCTCTTTAACAGCTCTTAGAATCCACAGTCCATCGGTCCAGTTAAGCTTA
>DASQQM010000124.1:0-12789 GCA_035643475.1 Anaerolineae bacterium
TCGCCACAGAAGTTGGAGCCCTATTCTTAGTAAGAAATGCGATTACCGAAAACTCGGGCATCCTCGAAAAAATAAAAAACTACCCGAATGTGTTTGTAACCCACGAGTCCATGGGGCTTGGCTGGGCAGAAGCAGTACATTTCCTTATCGGAAGGAGATACACGTAGGATTATTTAGCCCTTATTAGCAATGTTGGCAGCAAGAACGATTTTTTCTCCATTCAGTATCTCCATAAGTGATGGGTCTTTTTCCTCAAGCAACCGTCCGAACTCACCTGAATCATAATGAATGCACGTTATTCTTCTCGCAAGTATTGGTTGCAGCTCCTCGACAAGCATCTTCAGCTGTCCCTCATCTACCAATCCCACCACTACGGCATCGATTTCAAGGATGGCCGCGCTCGGCCGTTCGGCAAATCCACCATATAGAAAGGCAAGCTGTACGCCCTTGAGCCCACTAAAGCGATCCTTCAGGTAATCGATCGCACCATCGGTCTTTAGATAGAGGCCTTTTAGTTCCGAGAGGACCGGAAAATCTGCCCATACGCTAAAGTACTTATGATTTCCAACCGGCCTTGAACGGATGAGGCCGAATGTCTCGAGACGCTCCAGTTCCCGGCGCGTGGCGCTTGCCGGCTCAGATATCTCGCGACTGATCTCCCGCAGGTAGAACTCTTTTTCAGGTTGCTTCATAAAGTAACCGAGTAGCTTAACCGTTACTTTTGATCTGAAAAGTGCCTCTAACATTTATACACCGTAAGACAAGATAACATTTAAATTATTGTAAACTATTTGTTTACAATAATACACCATAATTTACCAGCTGCATAGAGGTAGTACAGCATCACCTCTGTGACGCTGTACTAGAGCAATGGAACAATAGAACAATCGAGCAATAGACATAGAAGATGGAAAATGAATTGGTTATATAGTATGGAAGCCTGTTCCATTGCGGTCTAATGATCTACTGCTCTATTGTTCGATCTCATTTCTAATGTCTTATGGGTCACATAATGCGTAATGGAGTAGTAGAAAAACTGCAGATCAGCATCGTGCGTCTATTCGCCGTGACCAGGCCTACGAAGGATGATGCTGGGGCGCCATGTAAGCTATTATAGGCGGCCGCCTGGAAGAAATTCCTTTACCGCCATGACCGCCGCTAGCTCAATATAGGGAATCGGATTTTGCATGGCCTCTTCGGCTGAGCCAGCAATCTGCTCAAGCGAGTAGATGCGACCAATACCGGCCGCTTGCACCTCCTGATAACCATCGCCTAGCCGGCCAGCTATGGCGGCGGTTTTAATAGAGAGCTGTCGTGCAGCTTGAGCGACAGCAACTGGTGCTTTTCCATATGCACTCTGGCGGTCGATCTGGCCTTCGCCGGTTATAACGAGGTCTGCACCCTGTAGTTTATCACGCAAACCGACGATCTCGATGATCAAATCTGCACCTGGCCGTATCGTCGCGCCCAGAAAAGCAACCAGGCCCGCCCCAAGGCCACCCGCCGCTCCCGCTCCTGGGATCTCGGATATGTCGATGCCAAGATCCCTCTTAACCACCCGGGAGAAATGTATCAGTCCCTGGTCAAGTAGAATGACTTGCTCTGGACCGGCTCCCTTTTGCGGTGCGAAGATATGGGCCGCACCGCGGGTACCAAAGAGGGGATTATTAACGTCGGAGGCGACTAGAAATTGCTTACCTCTCGACCGGGGATCGATTGAAGAAATATCAATGCGTGCGATTTTTATGAGCTCTGCCCCACCAAAGCCAACCGGTGAGCCATCCTCTTTCAATATCTTAACCCCGAGCGCCTGCGCAGCACCGATTCCAGCATCGCAGGTTGCGCTCCCGCCAATGCCGATAATGAAGCGCGCGCACTCCAGATCGAGGGCCGCCTCGATAAGCTCACCCGTGCCAAAGGTTGTGGTAACCGTCGGGTCTCGCTTTTCAGGGGGTACCAGCACGAGCCCAGAAGCTTTTGCCATCTCAATGATGGCAGTCCTGTTAGGCAAAACCCCGATCTCTGCCTTGACAGGCTTACCAAGCGGATCGGTTACGACGACAGCCTGGCGCTCCCCCCCGGTCGCCGCTATCAGGGCATCGACAGTTCCTTCGCCACCATCTGCCACTGGGACCAGAACTACCTCCGCACCAGGGAGTGCCTTCTTAACGCCCTCCCCAATAGCCCTGGCCACAAATTCTGCGCCCAACGTCCCTTTGAACTTATCCGGAGCGACGACCACCTTAGTACCCATATATGAGTTAATAACCCAGTCTACAGAAATAATAACAAGGCCCAGGGGGTTGCGTCTGAGCCCAGCTTTATTAATTGCGTAATCCTACAACTACTCCACCATCACGCATGCTCTGACCGATAAGAAGCTATCAGCATGTGGGTATAAGATGAGGGTATTCACCCTCCACCCGTCGGTCCATTACGGGCCTCCCTGGCCTAAGGAAACTCACAGTTTCCTTAACCAGCGTCACCCCTTTAAGGATAATAATGGGGGAATACTTCCCCCATGAATAAGTCCTCTTGCGGGCTCACGCCCTTTCTCCCCTCAAGGGAGGGGAACTAGAGATTAGAAATTAGAGAGTAGACCGAGTAGAAAGTGCTTTGAGGTAATTTAACCATCATCCTTCACTTATCTCCCACAATAATTCAATCTACTTTCTACTATCTAGTTTCTACTCTCTAGAAAAACTGCCAAGGGCAGTTTTTCTACGCCTGCCCCCAGATACCAGCTACTTCCATCTCCTCTTCCTCGAGGCGCCGCAGCATCTCAGATACCGTCACAAACTCATATCCCTTTGCCCGTAAGTGATCGATCACCATTGGGAGCGCCTCAACGGTATTCCCCCTACTTGCACCCTCACGCCTGATCAACGCTCCGCTATCGTGAAAGAGCAGGATTGCACCCGGCTTAATATGCCTGGAAACCCTCCTCAGTATAGCCCTCGGGCTTACTTTGCGCCAATCAACGCTGCTTATCGTCCATAGTATAAGGCGATAGTCCTCCTCGTCGACCAAAAGGCGCCGTACGGAGCTGCTAAAAATGCCTCTTGGAGGCCTGAATAGATTGGGCGATACACCCGTTATGCGCTGGATCACCTGCTCGGTTTTATGCACTTGTGCAAGCACCATCCTCCTGGTCGTGGGCACGAGATCCTTGTGCGTGTAGGTGTGGTTCCCGATATCGTGCCCTTCTGCAACGATCCTTCGTGCAATTTCTGGATATTTTTTAACATGCAACCCCACCATGAAAAAGGTCGCCTTAACACCCTTTTCATCGAGAATATCGAGTATCTGAGGGGTGTAGATCGGGCTTGGGCCGTCGTCGAAGGTAATAGCGACAATGTTCTCATGGGAGCCTCGCCTCACAATACCGTCTTGACAGCCTATGCCGTGGTACTCAAAGTAACTGACAAAGCCTGCCATACCACCTGCGCCAACAAATGCAAAAACAAAGATGACTAATATATGCGATGGTCCAACATGAAAAATCCAATCAGCTGGACCAATATTGGAAACCCACGCTACAAGTCCAGGTTCATGAGCAGCAACCCGAGCCGCAAGGGTAAGCAGCAGTACCGCTATGGCGCTAGACACTACGTGATGTGACCTTTTCACCCAGGTTCTTCTCCTAAAAATAGTGACTGTGCTACATCAGCACAGTCACTATTTTACTACATTGCTTGAAAACTCTACAGACACTATTTTACACATTAACCGGTAATTAACCGATAATCTCTTACTTAGCGCTCTCTTCGGCAACCTTCGTGCTTTCAAAGCGCGATGCCAACTTCTCCATTACGCTCGGCATAGTGGTGTACTCCATCTCGTCGAGCGGCAGGCGATGCGGCTCGAATGGGCCGTGTGTGCGCAGGTAATCGGCTGCATTCAGAGCTATTCGCCGAGCATTATCGTAGCTAACATCGCCGAGCATATCGCGAGGACCAATGAGCTTGCCTTTAGCGATCTGGTAGCCGAGGCCAACGACGCGCGGTGGTCCGTCGAAGCGGGTCGGGGTATCCTGGGCCACTGATACCGGCATTAACGGACCGTGGTGCGACCCGCGCATCCAGCCGGCAACCGTGTGCGGGAAGGAAAATGGCTCGAGAACCTCACCCACTGCTGGCAGTCCGCTTTGAGAGCGAACGATCATAACGGGGTCATCTTTGCCAACATAGCGCTCGGCTATGAGGAAGAGCTTCTGTGTCGATGTCGCTGCGGCCGGCTCGTTGTCCGATTTGCGGAAGATGTTTTTGACGACATAGCGGCTGGGCGCCCCGATAAAGACCAGCATATCGTAGACTTCTTCTGGGCAGTTGAAGAAAATGCGCTTCTCCTCAATGAGGTCGTGCACCTCGAAGACAAAACCGCCATGCATATTCGGGTCGATGACGAGGCCGATCGTATTGAATGGGTCGGCGAACATTTTATAGAGCGGGAAGTTCCATGCGCCCGGTTCCGTCTTATCAGCTAAGAAAACGATAACTGGCTCGCTCTTTCTCTCGTCAAACTCCATCTCGGCACAACCGGGGCCCATACCCTTAACATTGCCGGAGAAGGCATCGGCCAAAAGGTCCTGGCCAGCACCGTACTGGCAAAGCTCCTTGGCTACTTCTGTGCACGCCTCAAATGTTTCCCATGCAAACCTGTGAACATCGATCGAATCCATGCCCTGCTTATGGGTCATGATCAGGGCGATATCATCGCCGACCTTCTGGCGTGAATAGTCGATAAGAAGACCTTCCTTCTTTGCCACCTCCAATCTCTCCTCCGCCTTTCTGAGAAGCGCAGGGTGGACATCGCTGTGGCCGACATAACCGCCGACATCAGCCTTAATGACGCTCAGAGTTATTTTCCCAGGCATTCTAAGTTAACCTCCTTATTGATCTGATGCTTGGATGACATCGATAATGTGTTTCTAGCGCGGGCCTGTGTAGCTCTGACGCTTGGATAATTGCCGGTAGGTCCTTTCATGTTGGGTGGGCAGCCGGCCACTTAAAGTAGTTGCTGCCCGTAGGACCACCTAAGGAACAATATACCACAAAAAATGTACCGTGAAACACTAATTGTGCATCAATCGTCGTTGAATTTTATTATTCCAGCGTTTTAGCCATTACGTATTGCATGCCCATAAAGCACCGCCAAGATATTTTCATGGAGCATTCCGCCTATCATCGGAAGCGCTTGAGAGAGCCCTATGCGGTACATGGCCATGGGGTGGGTGCATGAAAAGTGCTGGTGGCCCAAGAACCATATAGCCTTTAAGCAAGCCATCCGGTAATGTATCTTTTATCGCGTTTTGGGTAACACATAGGTATCGTAGGAGGGAAAATGGAAAAAAGAGTCTGGCACACAGAAACAATCGATGAAGCAGCCGCCGCACTCGATACAAACCTAGAGGATGGATTATCGGAGGGGGAGGCCCGACACCGCCTTGCGGAGTACGGTCCAAATACTCTTGAAGAGAGGAAAAAGAGATCGGCATTTTTCCTTTTTCTCGGTCAATTCAATGATTTTATGATATGGGTGCTTATTGCAGCGGCCTTCGTCTCCAGCGTTGTTTTGAGAGAAGTTGTGGATAGCCTTGCGATCGTTGCGATCCTCTTTATCAACGCCATCCTCGGATTTATTCAAGAATACCGTGCCGAAAGAGCGCTGGAGGCACTAAAAAAGTTAGCCGCCCCTCAGTCTCGGGTTGTGCGAGATGGCGCTGAAAAGGAGCTTCCGGCAAGCGAGCTTGTCCCGGGGGACGTTATCATGCTTGAGGGCGGCGATATTATCCCCGCCGACTCACGGCTTACCGTGGTCGGCGCCTTTCTCGTAGATGAAGCCCCACTTACCGGTGAGTCAGTCGCGTCAACGAAAATGGTTGACCCTATCGCAAACCCCGATATCCCGCATGGAGATCGCGACAATATGGCATATATGGGTACGACTGCGGTTGCCGGCAGAGCACGAGCGACAGTGGTCGACACGGGCCCGCGCACGGAGATGGGCAAAATTGCAGAGATGATCCAGACGGAAGAAGAGAAGACCCCGTTACAGATTGAGCTCGACCGTGTTGGTAGAACAATAGCAATACTGGTCCTCATTATTGCAGCAATCATTTTTGTAAGCGGGCTACTACGTGGCTTTGAGCTCGCCCTTATTCTACTTGCATCCGTAAGCCTCGCTGTAGCCGCCATTCCGGAGGGCCTGCCAGCCATCGTTACGATCACCCTCGCATTGGGTGTGCAGCGAATGGCCAGGCAAAATGCGATTGTAAGAAAGCTTTATGCGGTTGAGACACTCGGTTCCACCACGGTTATAAACACGGATAAGACCGGCACCCTGACCATAAACCGGATGACGGCAGAGAAGCTCTATCTTGATGGACACGTTTTCGATGTGGAAGACAAGAAGATTATTCAAGAGGAGGCAGAGGTCGAGGAGGAGGACCTCCTCTCCCTCCTTACGATCGCGTTATTGAGCAACGATGCGAGGCACGGGAAGGACGGTAAGCTGATAGGGGATCCGACTGAGACCGCACTGATAAGGCTCGGGGATGATCTCGGTTACCCGAAGGAGAAGCTGGAGGCAGAACATACAAGGGTAGACGAGATACCCTTTGATTCTAGCCGCAAGCGGATGACGACGATTAACCGTGCTGATGGTGGTTTTCTGGTGCTGACAAAGGGGGCGCCAGAGCTAGTCCTGCCTCGAAGCTTGCACGAGCGTTATGCGGGAGAGAATCGATGGCTCTCCTCAGATAGAAGGGAAGAGATATTAGGGGTAAACAACCGGCTCGCATCAGAAGGGTACCGAACCCTCGCATTTGCATACAGAGCCATTCAAGAGCGACCACGTGAAGCAATAAAGGCGGAGGAGGAGATCGAGAGGGATCTCATCTTTATCGGAATCATCGGCCTTACCGACCCACCCCGCCCCGAAGTGCCTCCAGCTATTGAGACAGCAAAACAGGCTGGCATTCGAGTCGCTATGGTAACCGGCGACCACAAGCTTACAGCAACCGCGGTGGCCGAAAAAATCGGCCTTCTTGAAAATGGGGGGGTGCTTACCGGTGTTGAGCTTGAGGAGATGTCTGTGGAGGACCTGGCCAGGGTGGTGGATAAAATAGGCGTCTATGCCAGGGTAGATCCATCACATAAGGTAAAGATCGTAAACGCGCTTAAAAGCAACGGCGAGGTCGTTGCTATGACTGGCGATGGCGTGAATGATGCTCCAGCCGTAAAGCAAGCAGATATCGGAATATCGATGGGACAGGTGGGAACGGATGTTACCAAAGAAGCCTCGGATATGATCCTTGCCGATGATAACTTTGCGACGATAGTGCGTGCCGTGAGAGAGGGGCGCCTTATCTTTGATAACCTTAAAAAGTTTATCCTCTTCCTGCTCTCTGCAAATGCGAGCGAGGTGCTTACCATGTTTATAGCGCTTATAGTGGGATTACAGCTTCCGCTCTTGCCAATCCAGATCCTCTGGATCAATCTCATTACCGATGGATTCCCGGCACTTGCGCTCGGCGTAGACGTGCCAGCCCCCGGTCTTATGGAGCGCCCACCGCGCAGGGCTGGCGAAGCGATCCTTGCCCGGTCGCGACTCATCCGGATTGTATGGCAGGGATTCTGGTTGGCCCTCGCTACACTCCTGGCCTTCATAGTGTCGCTGATCGTTAGCGATGTTCCGCTTCTTGCAACAAGGGCTCAAGGCGGGGGAGCATTGGTCGCTATATCGCAGACCGTCGCGTTTACCACGCTTGTAACCATACAATTACTGCACGCGCTCAATTATCGGGTGGCGACGACGACCATTTTCTCAAAAGAGGTTCTCAGGAACAAGTTATTGCTCATTGCAATTGCCGGGTCGTTCATCCTACAGCTGGCCATCATTTACATACCATTCTTGCAGCCGATATTTAACACCAGGCCTCTTGGAGCCATAGAATGGCTCATCATCTTCGCGTTTATTATCCCGGCACTGGTAATAATCGATGTGACAAAAACCAGGAATGTTATTGGAGAGTTTTAATCGATCTCAAGGCGTGGATATTCAACCGAAAAAGCTAGTGAAAAGTACGAGCGCTACAACGAACGTGTATCCTTTTCGAGGGCAAGCTCAACGATATAGGAGATCAACTCGGGGAACTCGTACCCTGCAGCCCGGGCAGCATCCGGGAAGAGGCTCAGCGTAGTCATTCCGGGAATGGTATTTATCTCGAGCACACGGGGCTGGCCCTGCGCATCTACGATTATATCAACGCGAGAAAAGCCCCTGCAGCCGATGGCTCTATGTGCTAAAACCGCCACCTCCTGTGCTCTTATCCTCTGTTCCTCGGGGATTCGTGCGGGGATTATGTGCTCGCTTAGACCTTTAGTATATTTGGTGTCGTAGTCATAAAAATCGGTCTTGGTGACGATCTCCAGGGTTGGGAGTGCTACCGGCTCGTTTCCAATAATACCCACCGTTATCTCGACCCCCTCAATAAACTGCTCAACAACGACATCTACATCATACGAAAAAGCCATATCAAGCGCGGCAGGGAGTTCACCCTCCTCTTTAACCACACTCATGCCGATGGTTGACCCCTCACACGCTGGCTTTACGACGAGCGGGATGCCGGTGGCAGCAATAATCCGCTCGCAGAAGCGATCGCAATCTTCTCGAAAATCGCTGGCTGAAGCAATAGCAAAGCGTGGGGTATTTATTCCTACTGACTGGAATATCTGCTTTGACATGGCCTTATTTATCCCCAGGGCGCTTGCCATCACACCAGAGCCAGTGTACGGCAAGCTAAGCACTTCAAGGAGGCCTTGAATCGTTCCGTCCTCACCAAATCTGCCGTGCAGCGCAACGAAGACGACTTCGGGGTTTATTGCCAGCAACTTCTGCACAACGCCCTCATCAAAGTCTACCTTGATAGCTTCGTATCCTTTTTGTGTCAGGGCGTGATATACTTGCTCTCCGGTGAGTAAAGATATCTCCCTTTCGGCTGAGCGTCCGCCCATTAAAACTGCTACCCTTTTTTTCAAATTTAACCCCTTGATTAAACGTTACAGGCAAAAATGAGACCAAATCGATGCAGGCCAGAAACAGGCTGGCAAGCCGCATCAGGTCTTGATAAAAAAGCGCAGCGCACCTACCAGGAGCCGTTAGACCTCATTAAGGTGGTACTCTTCTAGTTGGGCACTGATTTCATCAAGCTTTTTGCGTAGGTTCCTCTCCTGAAGGCCAACAACCCGCTCAACCTGTGAAGCGGCCACTTCGATGCTGTGCCTAGCCTGGTCCAATATGTCAGATGCTGTGGACCTGATATCGGTTGCCCGATTCGCAATCCTTCCCCTGGTTTCAATCCCGGACCGGGGGGCAAGCAGGATGCCCAGCATCACGCCCACCGCAACACCAGACAAGAGACCGGCGATAAACGCAAGAGGCCCAAAGTGTCTCTCTTTCATTAAGCTCCTCCCGTCGTTTTAGACTACATACTTATATTAACCGAGACCAGGTAATTTAAAAAGGGTGGGCCTCGGGCGAAATCCCAGCAGCAACCTCTTCGTCGGTGAGGGCGGCAATTAATCGCCTTAACTCTGCTTCCGATTCAAAGTGAATCTCGACCTTTCCCTTATCGCCCTGGGTCCGGATGCGAACCTTTGTCGAGAACCTATCTGAGAGGTCCTTCGCCGCCCTTTTGTAGTAAGGGGGAGGTGGTTCGGTAGGTTTTTTCTGAGGAGGATTGCGCCACAAGCGCACCATCGATTCCGTTTGGCGCACGGAAAGGTTGTCCTGGATAATGCGCTCGGCAAACTTAACCTGTAATTCTTCGCTACTGAGCGAAAGAAGGGCCCTGGCGTGACCAGAGGAGAGCTTTTCCTCGAAGATAAGGTCTTTTACAGCACCTGGAAGCTGGAGTAGCCTTATGGTGTTCGCCACAGCACTGCGGCTCTTGCCGACCCTCTCGGCTACCTGCTCCTGTGTTAAATCGAAGTCCTCAATCAGGTGGTAGTACGCGGTCGCCTCCTCGATGGCGTTTAGGTTCTGTCTCTGCACGTTTTCGATTAACGCAAGCTCGAGAGCTTCCCTATCGGATGTAT
This sequence comes from Anaerolineae bacterium, assembly GCA_035643475.1. Lineage (GTDB taxonomy): Bacteria > Actinomycetota > Aquicultoria > Aquicultorales > Aquicultoraceae > DASQQM01. The sequence continues at coordinate 10,101 of DASQQM010000124.1, forward strand.
CCCTAACAATAGCGGGGATCGAAGTCAAGCCGGCCTCCTTAGCCGCTCGCCAGCGTCTCTCGCCAACAACCAGCTCAAATAGCGAGCCCATTTGACGCACCACTATTGGTTGAACGAGGCCATGCTCCTTGATAGAGACAACCAATTCAGTGAATGCTTCCTCGTCGAAGTATTTCCGCGGCTGGTTCGGATTCGGGATAATCTTTGTAACCGGTATATGTTGAAGCTGCCCAGCTGAATCCTCTTGAGTTAGAAGAGGAACGCCGGAGCCTTGGCTAAGGCCCGGGATTAATGATTCAAGGCCCCTACCCAATCCCTTTTTCTGCACGCACCATCACTTCCCTTGCAAATTGTAGATAGGCGAGGGCACCCTTGGACTCTGCGTCGTAGCGGCTTATGGGCACCCCGAAGCTCGGGGCTTCGCTGAGCCGAACTGTTCTAGGTATTACAGCATCAAAGACGAGTTCGCGAAAAAACTTTTTCACCTCATCAATGACTTGCTGAGAGAGGCGCGTTCGTATGTCCTGCATTGTCATGAGAACACCGGCGATTCTCAAATCAGGGTTAAGGCCCACCTTAACAAGGCGTACACTCTCTAAAAGCTTGCTAAGGCCTTCGAGCGCATAGAACTCGCACTGCACCGGGATGATGAGTTCGTCGGATGCGGCAAGAGCATTAACAGTAAGTAACCCAAGGGACGGCGGACAATCTATAATGATATAATCATACTTCTGTTTTATAGTAGAAATAGCTTGCTTCAATTTATATTCCCTAGAAACGGCAGTTACCAGTTCAATCTCAGCACCAGCGAGTTGGGTGGTGGCAGGAGCAACCGATAGATTATCTATGCCGACCTGCTTTATTACCTCAGCTAGCGTTTTCTCATCGGTAACCGCATTATATATGCACCACTTCAGCGAATCTTTATCGATAGCAAGACCACTGCTTGCATTTCCTTGTGGGTCAAAATCGATGAGCAAGACGTGCTGCCCCATATCGGCAAGATACGCGCTTAAATTTATGGCTGTGGTGCTTTTGCCGACGCCACCCTTTTGATTTACAATGGCAAGGGTAAAACCCCTGCGACCTCCCATTGAGCGCCCGGGGGTAAGATTGCCAGCTGGCGTATTTTCACTCTCGAGATGATGCAAACGACGGGAAAAAAGATTTGTTGCCATTGTTGCCTTACCTAATACTACTACCTCATCACATATTATTTGACCTATAAGATATTAGAAATTAGATCGAACAATAGAACAATAGATCATTAGACCGCAATGGAACAGGCTTCCATACTATATAACCAATTCATTTTCCATCTTCTATGTCTATTGCTCGATTGTTCTATTGTTCCATTGCTCTAGTATAGCGTCACAGACGCTGTACTACCCCTAAACCAGTATTGCGTGCTCCTATAGTAGTGGCTTTTTGACGGGAACCCCCGCTCGGCGCGGGTAGGATTTTGGGCTGGACGCCACCTTATCTGCTATTACTAAATAACGCTCTGCATTAAGAAATGGTACCACAACTTTGGCAACCTCTTCAATGCGACCGCCTAGTAAATTTAGTGCATTGTCCGCATGGGAGACCTCGTCGACGGCCTCTTTTCCTTTATAGGCAATAAAGCGCCCACCTATCTCAACCAGCGGTAATGCGTATTCTAACAGGATAACAATATGCGCAACCGCCCTTGCAACAGCAAGGCAAAAATGCTCTCTATTTTCTTTTTGTTGGGCAAAACGCTCCACCCTGTCGGGAGACACTATGATATTCTTAAGATCGAGCAGGCTGATGATATGCGATAAAAAGCGAGCCTTTTTCTGGGAAGATTCGATAAGAACCATGCTAATATCAGGGCGCATTATCTTTAGGGGAATACCAGGGAACCCTGCGCCAGAGCCGATATCAACGATAGTACAGCCCTGGGGGATATCGAACCTGCTAAGCAACACAAGAGAATCAAGAAAGTGCTTGATGACGATATCGCGCTCACTGGTTATAGCGGTAAGGTTAAACCGCTCATTCCAAGATCTTAACTCATGGAGATAGTCCATGAACAGGGTGGCCTTCGTACTATCAATAGGTATATCGAGGGTCTTGGCCCCATCAACTAATAGTTGATGGGGCGTCCTGACCGGCATCATCAGCAGCACTCCTTTAGCCAGAGTAAAGTTCTATGTAAATAAGAAGCGCATTGATATCCGCTGGCGAAACGCCAGAGATTCTTGACGCTTGTCCAATAGATTGTGGGCGCACCCTGGAAAGCTTTTCGCGCGCCTGGATCGATATGCCGTTGAGCTGCATAAAATCGACGCCTGCAGGTATCTTTTTAGCCTCAAGCCGCTTGAATTGCCTAATCTGAGAATGCTGGCGCTTAATATACCCCTCATATTTAACCTCGACCTCCACCTGCTGTCGCAATGCTGCCGGTACGTTCGACAACTCAGGCAGGAAGTAATAAACATGATTGATGCTGACTTCGGGCCGCCTGATAAGCTCAATAAGCGATACGTGACGCTGGATGGGCGAGGTCCCGATTTTTACGAGCAAATCGTTTACTACGTCAGATGGTGGAACCAGAGTTGATTCCAGCCGCTCAACCAGCCCTGCAATAACCGTTTCTTTCTCCCGTACTCTGCTATAGTGATCCTCGCTGAGAAGACCAAGCTCATAGCCGTACTTTGAGAGC
>DASQQM010000125.1:0-3753 GCA_035643475.1 Anaerolineae bacterium
TTCTAAACAGTTTTTTCAAATGAGCTCCTCCTCATTATCTTCATACATAGGATGCTACCATAACTGGCTCATCCCTTAGATGTCCTTTTAAATAGCTTCACAAGTAAATTCAAATACCAAGCTCTATCAACTTCTATCTCGGGGTTCAGGGATTTTACCGTCCGCAGGAAATCATCACGACCGCCTATTCTTGTCATAGGAAAAGCTACTCCTTCGTAGTAGATTAAATCCCCGTCTCTCCTATCGTGGATTATTATTATGTCTTGCTGAAAGACACGGAGAACAATTGACGTAATATCGCCTAAGGCAAAGGTTGCCTTCCGAGTAGGACTGCGAAATGTTATTAGCCCATTATCTTGGAGTACAATTGTATGAAAGTCCCTAAGCTGCATATACCAGGCAAACGGAGTAAAAAACAGCAATGCTGTAAAGAATAATCTCATACCTAAACTTACCTCTGGCCCTGCTGTAACTACAATCAGGCCAACTGGTGGGATGATAATAACAGTCCAAAGTGTAAGCAAGAAATATCTGTAGAAAATGTACCATCTGGGTACCCTGTACGTTTTCATACATAAGCCCTTTGCCCTTAGTAAACCCACTTACTTAGTACCATTATAATAAGTATAGTTAGCGGAAGCTATGCGAGGAGTGCTTATTCTTTTTGGCTAGGATAAGATAGAATTCAAGAGCTTCTTCTATCTGCGCATCTTCTAGTGCTCCTGGGAGGACACTGTACGCCAGTCACGAGATATTTCACTGAATAATATCGCCTGTATCACGTTCGTTCTTAATACTATTATCCTGATTCATGCGCGCTCTTTCGGGCGAGCGGGGATCAATATTTACTGGCGGAAGGCTGGGGTTCCAGGGTGGTACCCCATAGGGGGTACGGAATAGAGCTTATTCCGTACCCTGTTACCATAAGTTTCCATGTCTTTATCCCCTCTCACTTTTGACTATAGACAGTGTATTCTGTGCCATTACTTTTTATACGTGCTGACCTGATGTTATATATGCTCTGCTAACATCGTGCTAACAAACTTGAGACCATAGGGCCTAACTTAATGCGTAGTTGCGTCTAATGCGTAACGAATAGCTTGACCCTTTTTGTGTTAATACGTCAATTGCGGAATGTATAGGCTGTTCTCTGCACTGTTCCATCACAGCATACTTTCTTAGTTAGTAAGCCAAATGCAGGCTCGAGAATTGAGGCCATATTCACGCCTAACAAATTTGTTAGCTGGTTGTTAGATGAAGCGCCTGTAGAGCGTTAGATGTTTCTAGTTTGACCTGGTAGAACGTGTGTAAGTAACTCAGACCTCCACAAATGTTAGTTCCGGTGCTGTTATAATGCTCTGGCCGAGGGTAAATTCCAAAATGAAAGCTGTGTATGGGAGGTGATGACATGGCACAGACATATAATCTGGATAATGTCATTGCGAGTCTTTCGTATCCCGCAAGCGGAGACGATGTCATAAGCGCTCTCGAGGCTAGGAACTTCCCGGATGATTTTATGAGCGAATTCAGGCCGCTGATGAGTGGCAAGACGTTCAATTCCGAGGATGAACTCCACGAGTTCCTCGCAGAGCACCTGACAACTCACATGGCAGGCCTCCTTGGCGGTGCATCCGTACATGACCTTATCGAAAGAGGCAAGAAGACTGCTTAACGTGTAGTATGGTAAAGATCAATAGCCCCTGTCGAATGGCAGGGGCTATTTTCATTCGGTTAGTACGTGATTAGCGAGAATATTTCATAATCGCTGAGTTTTGATCTGCCGTTTAGGAATGAGAGCTCAATCAAGAATGCGATCCCAGCAACGACGCCGCCTAGCTGCTCAACCAGCTGCACCTTTGCAGCTGCCGTTCCACCAGTTGCTATCACATCGTCGACGACGAGTATTTTCTCGTTTGGCTTTACTGCATCTTCATGCATCTCTAATGAATCGAGTCCATACTCAAGCTCGTACTCAGCCCTAAGCGTGTTGTATGGAAGCTTCCCGGGCTTTCTTGCCGGTATAAAACCGCAGCCAAGCTTATATGCCAAAGCGCTTGCCAATATAAAACCCCTGGCCTCTGCACCCAGCACAGCGTCAATTTCCCTATCCTTAAAGTGATCGGCTATCATGTCGATAGCATACTTAAAGCTCTGACTATTACCCAAAAGCGGTGTTATATCTTTAAAGATAACACCCTCTTTTGGCCAATCTGGAATATCCCTTACAAAGGCCCGTAAATCCATTGTTCCCTCCTGAAGCTCAGCTTTTTCCTTTTTGTACACCAACATTTTCCTTGGCACACGTAACCGAACATTGTAAATCAAGATATAATTATTGCAGTTACTGCCTTAAACGACTCTTTGAACCGCATCGAGCTGAACTTGCGTTCCGAGTACTACCAAATCATCGCCCTCTTCAAGCACTGTTTTACTCGTTGGCACAGTATTAAATTCACCGGTCTTCTTCTTTATAGCGAGGATTACGGCACCCGTTCGCTTCCGGATATCTGCCTCTCCTACTGTTACTCCCTTCACCGGTGAACCTTCCTTTACCTTCAGCTCCTCAAGCCTGAATTCAAAGCCGTCGCCGTGCATGCAAACATCCAGGTAATCGGAGACCAGCGGTCGCAGCAGCATTGCGGCCATTCTTCTTCCACCGATAAGGCTCGGCGATACGACCCTGTTTGCCCCGGCCCGCAGCAACTTTTCTCTTGACTCTTCAAGAATACTCCGTGCAACGATGTCTATTTCGGGGTTTAGAACCCGTGCTGTTAGTGTAACAAACACATTATCCGCATCGCTATCTACCGCCGCTACGAGGCCTCGCGCTTTTTCAACGCCAGCCGTCTGAAGCACCTCATCGCTTGATGCGTCGCCCTCAATGCAAAGATAACCCCGTTCGCGGCACTCGCGAACCCGCTCTGGGTTGCTTTCTATTATAACGAATTGCTCATTTGATTCGGCAAACTCTTCGGCCACGTTCTCTCCAACCCGGCCGTAACCGCACAATATGTAATGATTCTCTAATCTTTTGATCGCTCTCTCCACCCTTCTTTCTGCTAAGAATCCAGTTAAATGCCCTTCTATCATAAATTCTGTGATCGAAACTAAAAGATAAAACGCCGTTCCCACGCCTGCTAGGATGAGAACGATCGTGAAGTACTGCCCGATGGTACTCAGCGGGTGGACTTCCCTATACCCAACCGTCGTTATCGTCATAACGGTCATATAAATTGCATCTTTAAATGACCAACCCTCGATAAGGACGTATCCTATTACCCCTGCCCCTAAAACAGTTGCGAATAACACTAATGCAAGTCTTAGCCGCTTAATTAGCTCCACGCTGTATAGACTCCTCCTTTTGATGTCCACTATAAGTATATCTTCTATGCATTTTTATGCGCAATCTTCTTGTTAATGATCGCAAGCCATAGACTACACTTCAACTCGCAGGGGTATTAATAAAATATAAAGAGATAGTTACATGTCAATCGCTCGGACTATATGGGGTGATAGTGTGGAAAGCTATGAAATTGCAATTATCGGTAGCGGCCCTGCCGGATATGTCGGGGCGATAAAGGCTGCGCGCTCAGGCGTTCCGACATGCGTTATCGAGAGGGGTAATCTCGGCGGGGTCTGCTTAAATACTGGATGCATACCAACAAAAGCAATGGTTGCATCTGCGAAGGCGATTCGAAGCGCACGTAACTCCCAGGAGTTCGGTTTTAACATACAGGGTCCAGTTAATGTAGC
>DASQQM010000126.1:0-2359 GCA_035643475.1 Anaerolineae bacterium
ATGATCTTGAAGAGGAAGTCGGGGCGGATATTACCGCGCTTATAGACGGGGTTACCAAGCTCGGCAAAATAGAATTTAAAAGTCGTGAAGAAGAGCAAGCGGAGAACCTGAGAAAGATGTTCATCGCCATGGCACGAGATATAAGGGTCCTCATTATTAAGCTTGCGGACCGCCTGCATAATATGCGCACAATACGGCATCTCGATCATGCCAAGCAGGTCCGAAAAGCCGAAGAAACGCTTGAGATATACGCACCCCTTGCCCACAGATTGGGAATCATGTCCCTTAAGTGGGAGCTTGAGGATCTATCATTCCAGGTTCTTGAGACGAAGATGTATGAGCAGATTCAAAGGATGGTCGCCGAACGGCGCTCCGAGAGGGAAGCGTTCCTGAAAGATGCGATAGCGGCGCTCGACAAGGAGCTTAAATCAGTAGGGATAGATGCTGAGATAAGCGGGCGACCAAAGCATTTCTATAGCATATACGAGAAGATGGTCAAGAGAGGGCGCGATTTCAGCGAGATATATGACCTCTCGGCGGTACGGGTACTCGTTGAGACGATAAAGGATTGCTACGGAGCGCTCGGCGTTATTCACGCAATGTGGAAGCCGGTCCCAGGCCGCTTTAAGGATTACATCGCGATGCCAAAGTTCAACATGTATCAATCGCTGCACACAACCGTCGTCGGCCCTATGGGAAAACCGCTTGAGATCCAGATACGGACTCGACAGATGCATAGGACCGCCGAGTATGGCATCGCCGCCCACTGGCGCTACAAGGAGGGCGGCAAAGAAGATAGATTTGATGAGCGATTGGTATGGCTGCGTCAGATGCTGGAGTGGCAGAGCGAACTGAAAGACCCCCGGGATTTTATGGAATCGCTGAAGATCGACCTGTTTGAGGATGAGGTATATGTATTTACGCCGAAAGGCGACGTGATCAATCTTGCGGCGGGGGCAACACCGCTCGATTTCGCGTATACGATCCATACCGATGTAGGGCACAGCTGCATCGGAGCCAAGATAAATAACCAGATAGTGCCGCTCGAGTACAAGTTGCACACCGGCGATTTTGTAGAGATTCTCACGTCGAAAACAGCAACGGGCCCCAGCAAAGACTGGCTGAAGATCGTAAAGACATCGCGCGCAAGAAATAAGATTAAGCAGTGGTTTAGCAAGGAGAACCGTGAAGGCAGTGAGGCTGTCGGTCGCGAAATGCTGCAGAAAGAGTTGCGCAAGCTCGATCTAGGTCTTAAGTCCACGGCCACCACCAGGGTTCTTGAGGCGATGGCCAAAGAGCTGAATTTTGCGAAGACGGAAGATGTTTATGCGAGCATAGGGGCCAGTAGGGTTTCCGCAAAGCAAGTAGCGGGAAGAATTGCGGACCTGGTTGCGAAAGAAAAAGAGGGCGATAAAGAAGAGGCTGAGTACGGCATCGACGAGCTGATGCTCGAATTTCCGAAGAAGAGGCGTCGTCGTAGTTTAAATAAGACCGGTGTTATCGTTAAAGGGGTAGATGATATCCTTGTAAGAATAGCCCACTGCTGCAATCCGGTCCCGTACGATGAGATAGTGGGCTTTATAACCAGAGGAAGAGGTGTCTCTGTACATAGAGCCGATTGCCTAAATACAAAGCAGCTGATGCAATCTGCGCCCGATAGGATAGTTGATGTTAACTGGGATGCACGGCAACCAGCGGCGTTCCAGGTAGAGATTGAGGTGGAGGCCCTGGATCGGCCGAAGCTTTTAAGAGATATCAGTACTGTGCTGGGCGATGCTGGTGTGAACATCCTGTCGGCAGCGGTAACGACAACGCGTGAACACGTGGCTGTACTTCGATTTATATTTGAGATAGGAAACATTGCCCACCTGCACACCATGATAGGCCATGTAAAGAAGGTCCCGGCGGTCTATGACGTCTACCGGGTTGAGCCGAATAAACCGAGAAAGCAGAAGGTAACGCCTAAGTGGCAGGCTGAGGCGAATAAAGGATAAAATACCTGAACGAGGTGTAAGGCACGGGAAAAGATGAGAGCGGTAGTGCAAAGGGTTTCAGAGGCAAGCGTTAAGGTGGATGGAAGAGTCCTTGTCGAGATCGGGCAAGGACTTGTAATTTTGCTCGCTATAGCCAGAGACGATACTGAAGACGATATAGACTATCTGGTGGGCAAGATTAGCACTATGAGAATTTTTGAGCGTGAGGGCAAGTTTGATTTATCGGTCCTAGATGTCGGTGGTGAACTCTTGCTCGTGTCGCAGTTTACGCTTTATGGTGATGTGAGGAAGGGGAGAAGGCCAAGCTTTACCGATGCGGCACCGCCAGATCGGGCAAGAGGGCTTTATAAGACCGCAGTTAAGAA
>DASQQM010000127.1:0-5858 GCA_035643475.1 Anaerolineae bacterium
TCACGCTTCCCTGGTTAGCGTTGCTTATAGTAAAGATGCCCAAATCCTTTCGTCCCGAGGCCGAGACTCGACCGGCCTTGATCGCTGCCCAGATGCCACCGCGGTTCGTTGGAGAATAGGTTTCGCTGTAGAGCCAGGTAAACCCTCCGTCCCCCGGAGCCATAAAGTTGTGCGCATCGGTATTGCCGGTCCCAACTATAAAGCTGCCGCCAGCAATTTTGCTGCTAAGACCTGCCCTTAAAAGCTCGAACCACTTATTGATGGTTTCAGTCTTCGCCTGTCTCTCGTTTGATAGTAGCTCCATGGCTCGAAACCCGGTGACGTTCCAGTTTCGCCAGGAAAGATAGCCGTAGGGGTGCGCTATTACTGGGTACGAGTACCCAGGGTTATGGTTATTGACCTCATTGATGAGATTTTGCGGCGTATACCAACTGTTCTTTGGGATCGATGTCTTGGTTAGGCTGAGCCAATACCCAAGGACATGACCTTGAGTTGCTGAGCTTGGGTTACCTTGTATTAAAACAGAGGAAACCTCTCCCCCCGGCAGCACTGGTATCCCGTATTTGCTCTGTGCACCGTTACAGGCTCCGATATACTTCGACCAGCCACCATTTGACGTCATCAAATTCTCATGGTCAGTAATGGCTATCCACCCAAAACCGTTGTTAGCCGCATAGCGGACACGGTTGTCTATTGTTACGAAATAGGCATCGCTCCAGTCGGAGTGCACGTGCCCATCCCCACCGAACCAATTGGTTCTTGATGGAAGAGCGGCAATTGTAACCAGGAACTCAGCGGTGGTTGTAAAGTTCTTTTTGCCTATTTCAAAAGCTGCCGTGGTAAAGAGCCGTATGCTGTCGCCATATTTTAACGAGAGACCATCAAGCGAGACTTTTATATCTGGCCTAACGTAACTTCTCATAAAGAGCTTTCGATTTAGTTCTGTGTCGTCCTCCACAAGCGCGGCGAGAACAGCATCCTTTGTTGGTGCTATATCCCTAACGCCTGCAAGATCAGCATCGGGGGCAAGTTGTGCCCTTACGGTTCCCGACGCGTCTGAGACGGTTATTTCTTTTAACTTCAGAGATGGCGAATTGGTCCTATTTATGGCAACAACCGGCAGGGATAGCTCTTTTGGCTCTTCATGATATATCGTTATCTCCTTCCTCGTAGCGAGCAACGCCACTCCTTCTGGTGTCTCGTTAGATGCCAGGATCTCTTTTGCTTTCGCTAAGCTGTTTAGTGGCATATCGCCTTTCCCAGCTGCAATTCCCGAAAGAGGCGCTAAAAAAAGAGCCGTTACAATTGCAGCAATAATAAGTACCAAGGCATGCTTTGGATCTTTGTGTTGTTTCATCATTCCTCCAATCAACGACGGATGGCACAGCGTTCAATAGTTTAAAGACAATGTGCGCTTACCCATTTCTCCGTTGATTTAAGCGAACTTTCTAGCAACCTGGCCACCAGTACTACCTTCTATAGTGTGGGGGCAGGACCCTCTCACCCAACCGCTGGGCCTATGAGCTTCATCAGAAATATGCCAGCAGTGCACAAGGCGCACATACCCCTCCATGAGGTACGTAAAACGCAAGCTTGAGGCATTAGAATGGCTACACAAAAACAGAAGGTGGGATTAGTAAACGAAGGGAAAGATGCTCAAACACCTACGGAGCGCTATTATTACTTACTACCCCAAACCTTTAATGTGATCGTCCACTCGACAAGGGCTTGAAGGAGTTTTTTAATCTGCGAGGCACTCCTTTCGTCGGTGAGGTTGCCCGCCGCATCGAACTTGTCCCTGGCCCGCAGGATATAGACCTCTGGCTGCGGAAGAACTGGCATATTAAGGCCAAAGCATACTTGGCGCAGGTGAAGCTGCGACCTGACCGTTCCAAATCTGCTTGTCGACGCTCCCATTATCGCGGTCGGCTTGCGGTCAAGTGGTGTTTCGGTCGGTGGGCGCGAGGCCCAATCAATCGCATTTTTCAAAACGCCAGGGATTGAATAATTATACTCGGGAGTGACGATGAGAAGCGCATCGGAGGCCTCAATCTTCGCCTTAAACTCCTGCACCGGAAGAGGAAAGCCCTGGGCTTCAACGTCTCCGTTATAAAGCGGTATGTCATTGAGTTCGAATATATCAAGGCGCATAGTTTCCGGAGCAAGCTGTTTCGCTGCACGGAGCGCCGCCCTATTATACGAACCCTTCCTAAGGCTCCCCGCAAAGCCAAGAACGTTTACCGGTTGCTTCACACAAGCACCACCTCTATCCAACTATCACATAGTCTATTCCCCCGCATAGTAAAAATTAATGTGCGCCGATCTACTTATGCGCCGGTAGAAATAGATACATCGATATTGCTCTGCTATAATACTTCCCATGCGCAATTTTAAAGCCATTCTGTTCGATATCGACGGAACGCTCCTCGATACGAGCGAACTCATTTTCCAGGCATTCGAATATACATTGGGTACGTACGGCTTTCCCTTGAAAAGCCGTGAGGAGATAGCTTCCCTCGTCGGAAAACCGCTTAGCTTCTGTTATAAAACACTCACATCTGTGAGTGAGGTGCAGGAGTTCTGCGACGTACATCGCGCATTCCAGGTCAACCACCTCCACCTATCGAAGCCTTATCCTAATGCACGCGATACGCTTGAGTCTTTGAAATCCGCCGGAGTTAAGATTGCCGCAGTAACAACCCGCGCGAAATCGACGGTACTAGAGACATTAGATCTTGCCAAGCTATCTGGGTATATAGGCTACACAATCGCCCTGGAGGACGTGGAGAATTTAAAGCCACACCCTGAGCCGCTGCTAAAAGCGCTTGGTTACCTGCAAGTAGAACCGAAAGATGCGGTAATGGTCGGCGATACCGACGTGGATATACTGGCAGGGAAAAATGCTGGGACTACAACGATCGGTGTAACATACGGCTTCCATGGCCAGAGGATCATAGAGAGCAACCCCGACTATACGATTGACGATATTGCCGAGATCGTACCGCTGGTGTTATCGCTGCCCGGAAAGTAGCTACCAGCGGTCAGTCTCTATAAGGGTGTTGACCATGGTTCTGTTTTATGCGGTGATCCTACAATTCGACAAAGCGACCCCTTTTGGTAACAACCCCTCGTAATTTAGATCCCTAGTCTGATTACTAAAAGCATGTATGGCTGAATGTTACAGGGATTTGGTAGTTTGCACCTTAACTATATAACCAGCATTAATATTTTTGTAGCGTAGCTCTTTGCGGCTGTTTCATAAAGACTTCTGAAGCAACACATCACAAAGTTATTAAGGATTCCAATACTGCCCCACTAACCCTATCAACAGCCACCTATTCTCATCTGCCTCCAGGTTTGCCGTGTTAATCGAGGGTGATAAGCAGCAGGATGCAGTACGATTTGCAACTTGCAAAAAGAAGACTCGCAAAAGAGGTTTACAGCATTCACCCATAGGGAAGAATGCACCCCTGGGATGAATCAGGCAACTACCAATGCGGCTTAACAATAAAAAGAAAGGAGGTGAAAGGATGAAAAAAAACCCGTTGATCGCCTATGCTGCTGTTGCAATGCTGTTCATCGCCGGTATCGCCCTCTCCTTTAGTATTTTTGGCAACAACCGCTGGAGTGGCAAAACCGAGTCGCAGCAGGCGGTCGCAGGCATAAAGTTCAAGGACGCGCACGTTGATTCAAAACCACTGAGTAGATTTGATCAAGCTATCGAAGCAAACTCACGACAGATGCTCCTTCAGGGTAGGCAGATATTCCGCTTCGATACGTTTGGCGATCAGGCCTTTTGGGGCGACGCCCTTAAGCTTCACCAGGCAATCGCAGGTGAGAAGCTCGGAGGCGTTGGCCCAGGCGTAAGCCCGAAAACTGCGCTCGCTGTGGGCTTAAAGGTCGATGCGGATGCGCTTCCCCAAAGCCTTATCCAACAACTGAAAAGGGGCCAGGTCAACCTCAATGACCCAGCTACAACGGTTGCGCTGCTTAAACTCAATTCCGTAGTGGGCCTTACCGGCTTCTTCGACAAGCAGGGGAAGCTGAAATCTATTGGCATCCAGTGCGCCCTGTGCCATTCCACGGTCGACAACTCGGTGGCTTCAGGTATCGGTAGGCGGCTGGATGGGTGGGCTAACCGCGATCTTAATGTCGGCAAGATCATATCGCTCGCCCCTAACCTAAGCCCGTTTACCACTGTTCTGGGCGTCGACACAGATACGGTGCTGAAGGTGCTCAACTCCTGGGGGCCAGGAAAATTCGATGCGGAGCTTATCCTTGATGGCAAGGGTTTCCGTCCCGATGGAAAATCGGCGGCAACATTGATACCGCCCGCATTTGGCCTTGCCGGTGTGAACCTCCATACCTGGACAGGGTGGGGATCGGTTCCACACTGGAACGCTCTCGTCGCCAACCTGGATATGCATGGCAAGGGTCGTTTCTTCGATTCGCGCTTAAACAACCCGTCGCAATTCCCGATCGCGGCCAAAAACGGCTTTGCCGATGTTAGCAGTACTCCTGATTTGATCACGTCGAAATTGGGTCCTCTGCATTTATATCAGCTCTCCATTCCGGCGCCGAAGCCACCAAACGGAACATTTGATACGGAGGCGGCTGAACGAGGGGATGAGCTCTTCAGCGGTAAAGCAGGGTGCAATAGATGCCATGTGGAGCCACTCTGGACCGAGCCGGGCTGGAACCTGCACACTCCTGCTGAAGTCGGCGTCGATGACTTCCAGGCGAACAGGTCGCCCGCAAGAGGCTACCGGACATCGCCGCTTGCTGGTCTATGGACACACCAGAAGGGCGGCTTCTACCATGATGGGCGCTTTGCAACCCTGCTTGACGTCGTCAATCACTACAATGATCTCTTTAAGCTAGGACTGACCGAGCGGGAAAAGAGGGACCTGGTTGAATACCTAAAATCGCTTCCTGATTAGGCCGAATGTAGAATCAGAAGCGTAAGTAATGAAAGCCCTAAAACACTCCCTTATTTAGGGGTAAAAGACCGCCGCTGTCGGAGCTGTACTCCAAGGCGGCGGTCTTCATGAGGCTGTTTTTAAGCTGTTTTGCCGTGTGAGGCAGTAATGATCTTTTCGAAAAGCAGGCTCATCGGAACAGCGAGTATTAGAACCAATTCTCACAAAACCCCTATCGTGAGACCCATCGCTCGTACCACCCGTATTCTTCCTCCCACACACCCTTGTACATCTCTTTTACCTTTGCTGAATACTCCCTTAATTCCGGAATAAAATCGCTCAGTATTCTATCTGCGCCCTCATGAGTAGGAACCGCACCGTACCTCTTCACCAGACCGGCCATTGCACCGGGGTGATCTATGAGCGGGCACGGGCGAATATGATCGTGCCCAAACGGCTGTGCCTTCCGGATGGCCTTGAAGAACTCGGAATTAAGCGCCTCAACAAGAGATGATTCCTTTATATTATGCGTAGCCACGTGGCAGAAAATGCACGGCTCAACATCGCCATTATTTGTAATGTGAATGAACTGCCGCCCACCTGCAAGACACCCGCTGGTAAGAGCACCATCGCCCCAGAAATCGATAAGTAGTATCGGCTTCGTTGAGCGAAGCTCACTCACCCGCTTGCGGATATAATCTCGCTGCTCCGGGGTCGGCATTAGCGACAAATCAGGTTCGCGGCCCACCGGCATGTAATTGAAATACCAGCCAAACACCGCGCCCTTTTCTATCATCAGGTCGATGAACTCGTCAGAGACGACGACTTCAGCATTCTTGGTGGTCGGCGTGACCGAAAACAAAAACGGAGCATGGGACTCGCGCAGAAGATCGGCGGCATGCATAACCCGATCAAATATTCCCTGGCCACGCCTTCCGT
>DASQQM010000128.1:0-4827 GCA_035643475.1 Anaerolineae bacterium
TGTCGATACTAGTTGCCAACACCCTATTGCTTTTTGGTATCGCGCTTGGGAGGGTATGGAATACGTGGATGATTGTGGCTGGCTTCATTCTCTGTATGGCGGTCACGATAATTATTGGGTTTCCACTGTTCGGCGCGAATACAGGCGGAACTATTACCGCTGTCTTTGCCTTTACTGCAATGCTGCTCCAAGCTACGAAATCAAAAGCGAAAGTAAGAAATCTCGCTATCGCCGTAGCGGCGGTTGCCCTAGTGTTGGGAGTGTTTGTGGCGTACGATGTTATGCACGGCGCTACGACGCATATGGGTAAGACCACGCACTTGATAACGGCTGGGGGCCTGTCAGAGATCATCATGATTGCAAAGAGAAAGCTGGCGATAAATTTCATGATACTCAGGTACAACACTACCTGGTCGTACTTTCTCCTGATTACCCTCGGCCTGCTGGTGTTGTTATGGTTCAGACCGGTCGGATTGCTGCAGCGGTCGCTCGTAAATCACCGGGGAATATCGGCGGCGATTTCAGCATCTATCATCGGTGGGATTACGGGATTTGCCTTTAATGATTCAGGTATTCTGATACCAGCGATTATTATGTCGTATATGATACCGACTGTCGTCTATTTAATGCTCTGGGAGCAGGGCCATTCTACGGAATGATATCTTTCTCTTGTTAGATTCTGGCTTCTTGCCTCTGGCTCCTATATTCTTTGATGCATAAACATATCACATTCTAGGGGATGTTATAGTGCTCTTATATCTTTGGATACTTGCTCATGCAGTAACAGCTGCTATCATTAGCGCGATAATTCTTCCTCCTCTTAAGCAGATGCTTAAAGATGCGGGAGCGGTTAAGGCCAACTACCAGCAGCGCGAGGTTGTGAATATGATGGGCATCATAATTATCCTTACCTGGGTATCTCTAATTGGGGTAGCAGCCCTGTTTTCTTCGGTTGTCGATATGCTTGGCCTGCCTGTTCCGCAGGGGTTTATTATAAGCCCCGATATTGCTATGCCACTTACTATAATTGTTATTGGGGCTGGGCTCTTCGGTCTCATCGATGATCTTCTTGGGAGCCGCGAATCCACTGGGTTTAGGGGCCACATCGGAGCTCTTTTTAAGGGCAGGCTGACAACGGGAGCGCTGAAGGCAGTAGGCATACCGGTAGTAGCGATCCTCTCGTCGTCGCTCTTTTCATCCGGCATACTTGAGGTTCTCGGCAATGCCATACTAATCGCTCTCTTCGTTAACGCCCTTAACCTGCTTGATTTACGCCCCGGCCGCGCACTTAAGTTCTACATCCCCCTACAGCTATTCTTCGTTTATGCTGCAGGAAGCACCCTGGGATCTTCCTCTGCTGCGCTAATAGGTATCGCACTTATACTTCTCGGCCCGGATCTTAGAGAGGAGATAATGCTGGGTGATACTGGTGCAAACGTGCTCGGGGGCATCCTCGGTTTCTGTTTGGTGGTTACCTTCGGATGGAATATAAAATTACCGGTTATCGTTCTTCTGATACTATTGCAAGTGCTAACGGAGAAGTACTCAATCAGTGCGATCATCGAGCGCGTTCCAATTTTAAAATCACTAGATGATCTAGGGCGACGGGCCGATTAGCCCAATTCGATTTTATGGCAAATCGGTGGTAGAATGCAGAAGTTATGTGGCCGCAGGCGCACGCGACTGCGGTGTGTGGCTTTGCAGATAAATTTTGGTTATAGTAGACTCTATTGACAGAAGAGGAAGCAAAAGGAGAGAGACGATTGGCAAAATATATCTTTATAACCGGCGGCGTCGTCTCATCGCTGGGGAAAGGAATCACCGCAGCCTCTCTCGGCAGGCTGCTCAAAAGTAGGGGCTTTAAGGTAACCATCCAAAAACTCGATCCATACTTAAACGTTGATCCCGGTACGATGAGCCCCTTTCAGCACGGCGAGGTCTTCGTAACGGAGGACGGCACTGAGACGGACCTCGACCTTGGCCACTACGAAAGATTTATCGATGAAAACCTGGGGCGGGACAGCAACGTCACAGCTGGGCAGATCTATTGGTCGATCGTAACGAAGGAACGGCGCGGTGAATTCCTCGGCGGTACCGTTCAGGTCATCCCTCACGTGACCAACGAGATAAAGCAGCGCATATTAAGTCTTGGCAGCCGAGATGATGAGCACATCGTTATTATAGAGGTTGGCGGCACCGTAGGTGACATAGAGAGCCTACCCTTCCTTGAGGCGATCAGGCAGTTTAAAAAGGACGTTGGGAAAGAGAACGTTTTATATATCCACGTAACACTGGTTCCGTATATCAAATCCTCATCTGAACTCAAGACAAAGCCGACCCAGCATAGCGTAAAAGAGCTGAGAAGTATCGGAATTCAGCCAGATATCATAGTTGCCAGGTCAGACCGGGCAATTGATGTATCTATTAAAAGAAAGATCGGTCTTTTTTGCGACATAGAACCATCTTCCGTAATAACGGCGGTAGACGTCGATACTCTTTATGCTATTCCCCTAAGACTACATGAAGAAGGCTTAGATGATATAGTAGTCGAGCATTTGCATCTCGATAACGGTCCTGCTGACCTATCCGAGTGGAATGGGTTAATAGAGCGGATTAGAAGGGTAGAGCATAGGATACGAATTGGTCTGGTTGGCAAATACGTACAACTTCCAGATGCGTATTTAAGCGTTGTGGAGGCGTTGAAGCACGGCGGGTTTTACAATAATACGGATGTGGAGGTAGTGTGGATTGATGCTGAGACCGCAAGCCAGGACGAGGTGGAGAGGCAGCTTGCAGCGGTTGATGGTATTCTCGTGCCCGGTGGTTTCGGCATACGCGGTATAGAGGGAAAGATTCATGCGGTCCGGGTCGCAAGGGAAAAGAATATTCCCTTCTTCGGCATATGTCTTGGCATGCAGTGTGCAGTAGTTGAGTATGCGAGAAATGTGGTCGGCTTGGAAGGCGCCAACAGTTCGGAGTTCGACCCACGCACGCCATACCCGGTGATCGATCTTCTCCCGGAACAAAAATCGGTAGAAGATATGGGCGGAACGATGAGATTGGGCGCGTATCCCTGCGTTATAAAAGAAAATACGGTTGCAAGTAGAGCCTATGAAAACCCGGAGATAAGAGAGCGGCACCGCCATCGCTATGAGGTTAACAATGAGTATGTGGAAGCGCTGGCAAACGCGGGGCTGGTTTTGAGTGGGCTATCTCCTGATGGCAGGCTGGTTGAAATTATAGAGATAAAAAATCATCCCTGGTTTGTCGGGACGCAATTTCATCCGGAGTTTAAGTCAAGGCCGACAAGGTCACAACCGCTTTTCAGGGACTTCATAGGCGCCGCCTTAAAGTATCACCTTGATAGGGGCAAAATAGCTGCAATGAATAACTACTTCGAGTAGTACAGCGTCACCTCTGTGACGCTGTACAGAGCAATGGAACAATGGAACAATTGAGCAATAGACATAGAAGATAGAAGATGGAAAATGAATAGGTTATATATTATTGGAAGCCTGTTCCATTGCGGTCTAATGATCTACTGCTCTATTGTTCGATCCAATTTCTACCATCTTATAGGTCAAATAATGTGTGATAGAGTACTAATGCCAACTACTTTACTATTGGAGGTTTAGATGGTTGACAGGGATCGCGCAGTGAGAATTTTCGAGAATTTAGCAAGCATCTATAGCCCCAGTCATAAGGAGAGAGCAATCGCCGATTACATCACTAGCTATGTAAGCACACTCGGGTTTCTAACATATGAGGATGATGCCGGGAAAGCGACCGGCGGTAATGCCGGCAATATCTACGTTATGATCCGTGGGAATGCCGATGGACCATGTATCTTATTTGCGGCACATATGGATACCGTCGAGCCGGCATATGGCGTAAAGCCTGTCATTGAGGATGGTATTATACGGAGCAACGGTACCACCATCTTAGGTGCTGACGATAAGGCAGGAATTGCGGCGATGCTGGAATTGGCAACGGTCCTCTCATCAACGAGGATCCCCCATGGTCCAATACACCTCGCCTTTACTATTGCGGAAGAGGTCGGTCTCGAAGGGGCAAAACAGCTCAATCTGGATGATAAACACATCGATTTTGCCTATGTCCTTGATGCAGATGGCAGGGTTGGCAATATAAATATAAGCGCTCCATTTCAAGATTCATTTGAAGTCGAGTATACCGGGAGGGCTGCACATGCGGGTATCGCTCCCGAGACGGGAATTAATGCGATCGTTGCGGCCTCAAAGGCTATAAACTGCATGACGCTTGGCAGGATTGATAGCGAGACGACCGCCAATGTAGGAATAATAGAGGGCGGAAGGGCCGGCAATATTGTTCCCGATAAGGCAAAGGTTTTTGCCGAGGCCAGGAGTATCCGCCTGGATAAGCTTGAGGCGCAATCAAAACATATGGCCGAGTGCTTCAAGGTCGGGGCAGATGAAGTCGGCGCGAAGGTGGACATCAAGCATTACCGGCCTTACGATGGGTACTTGTTAAGCGAGAACGATCTGGTGGTGCGAAAAGTAATGGAAGCTCTCACTAAGCTGGGAATTGAACCAGTTCTTACTCAGACGGGCGGTGGAAGCGATACCAATGTGTTTAATTCCAAGGGGATACAGGCTGTTAACCTAAGTATGGGTGCCGAGCAGGTACACACAGAGGATGAGTACCTGCCGGTGGCGGAGTTAGAAAATGTAGCTAAGCTACTAGTGGAGCTGGTAAGAGTTTAGGGTAGTGAGGTACGTTGATTGATTACCCTTAAGCATGCAAAAGTAAAGGAGATAAAAAGGAGACGGCCGGGCTATATAGAGGCCG
>DASQQM010000129.1:0-4595 GCA_035643475.1 Anaerolineae bacterium
GGATAATCTAAACCGCCGTAAAAACCGGATAGTCGATATCGAGCGGAAAGGCATCGAGGGCCTGGTATCAAAAAGCGGCGCCACCATTATCAAGGGCCATGCAAGCTTCGTCGATAAGAATACGCTTAAGATTAGCAATGCCGGTGGTGACCAAACAATATTTTCACAAAACATTATCATTGCGACTGGATCGAAGTCCGCCGAATTGCCATTTCTCCCCTTTGATGGGAAAAAGGTCTTCTCCGGAGAGGATCTTCTTTCCCTGGAAGCTATCCCTGATACAATGCTCATTGTTGGCGGCGGCTATATCGGTTCTGAGTATGCCTCGCTATTCTCAACGCTTGGCACTAAAATAACTATCATTGAGGCACTTCCCAACCTTGTTCACGGCGTTGATGCAGAAATATCGAGAATTCTCGAGCGCGAATTTAAGAAAGAGGGCATCAAGCTGATGCTCGGTAGCCAGATTACTTCCGCCAGCGTCAATGATAAGGTCTCCGTCACCCTCGCCGATGGAACGGTCGTTTCCGCAGACGTTGCGCTCGTTGCCGTTGGGCGTCGCCCCGTCTCTGGCGGTATCGGGCTGGAAAATATCGGGCTACCAACTATGCCCAATGGGGCGATTCGCGTTAATAACCAGATGGCGACCGGTATACCCGGTGTTTATGCGGTCGGTGATGTTGTAGGTAATCCCATGCTCGCCCACGTGGCTTCCGCCGAATGCAGGGTGGCAGTTGAAAATGCACTCGGTAGTCGGTTTATAATGGATTACACAGTGGTACCAGCCGCAATCTATACGTATCCTGAAATTGGAAGCGTCGGCATTTCCGAAGATCAAGCCCTGGAGATGGGAATGGATATCCGGGTCGGGCGCGTTCTCCTACGCAGCCTCGGGATTTCGCATGCCACAGGCGAGATTGTGGGTATGGCTAAAATAGTAGCAGATGCGATATCTGACGCCATCATAGGCGTTCACGTGATTGGCGAGCGAGCCACCGATATTATGCATGAGGTTGCGGTCGCTATGTTTCAGGGCCTGTCAGCATCTGCACTTGGACATGTTATCCATGCTCACCCGACGTTCTCAGAGGCTATCGCCGAGGCATCCCTTGATGTCCATGGCGAGACTATATACACAGCCCGTAAAGTGGCATGATTGCCGTTGGCGGCAAAAACATTACTATAAGTGATCTTTTTGGAGGCCCAGCAGTTGGTCGCTGAAAGCAAGTGCCTAAACAATTACCTGAGGTGATAGAGTGAGCGCTGAGAAACCAATATACGTCGATTACAATGCAACAACCCCAATTGACCCGGATGTTATCGAGGAGATGATACCTTACCTGAGAAATAACTTTGGCAACCCGTCAAGCACTCACTGGTATGGTGTTCAAGCCAAGGAGGCGGTCAATAAGGCCAGGGAGCGTATTGCTAACTGTATCGGCTGCAGTCCACGCGAGGTCATATTCACCAGTGGAGGTAGCGAATCGAATAATTTTGCCATTAAGGGAATATGCTATGGCAACCGTCACCATGGGAAACATATAATAACGAGCACTATCGAACATCCATCAGTCCTTCAACCATGCAAGTACCTGGAAGGCCAAGGATTTGAGGTAACCTACATCCCGGTTGATGAGTATGGCATGGTCTCGGTTGATGATGTGCGCAACGCTGTAAGAAAAGATACGATACTTATCACCATCATGCACGCCAACAATGAGGTCGGCACTATCGAACCGATTGGCGAGATAGGCGTGTTCGCAAAAGAGATGGGCATCTACTTTCACAGCGATGCAGCTCAGAGCATCGGCAAAGTAGCGATTGCTGTTGATGACCTCGGTGTAGATCTGCTCACTATCGTTGGTCATAAATTTTATGCACCCAAGGGTATCGGAGCGCTGTACGTCAGGGAAGGAACCGAGATCGATCCCCTGATTCACGGCGCCGCTCATGAATTTGGGCTGCGGGCCGGGACGGAAGCGGTATCGCAGATCGTTGCGCTCGGCAAGGCATGCGAAATGGCAATAGAATCACTTGATAGCATAGGGACTCGTTTACACAGGTTGCGCGAACGGCTTTACGAGCTTTTAATGTCCAGCATCACGCATATGGAGCTGAACGGCCATCCCACCTCAAGGCTCCCCAATACGCTTAATATCGGCCTCCCGGGGGTTCTCGCCGGTGACCTTCTTGCTGCAATACCCGAAATCGCTGCCTCGCCTGGGTCCGCCTGCCATGCGGAGTCCTGCGAGATATCACCCGTTCTAAAAGCGATGGGCGTTGAACCAAATTACGCCCTTGGTTCTATTCGCTTAAGTCTCGGGAAGTGGAATACGGAATCGGAGATCGATGACATTGCCGATCTTCTTGCCGCACGCTATGAACTGCTTTTGGATGGCCACAGGCATTAAAACCTGCCGATAGACACACAACTAATGTAGTTTCTTAGCATGTGATCGCTCCAATGTGTTGCCACGCGCTAAATTTTTATATTTTCCCCAATCTTTAATTGACTGCTACGGCGCCCCGTTATAACATGATTATATGAACAACTCTTCATATATGGAGGACGACGTGGTCAGCGCAATTGATGATCTATGCGGTGTATTACGCGTAGATGAGGTGAAGATAAATCACATACGCGAGCACTTTATTTCCGATGAGATGTCCGATCGGCTCTCCGAGACATTTAAGGCGCTGAGCGACCCTACCAGGATTAAAATTGTATTCGCTCTCCTGCAAAGCGAACTATGTGTTTGCGAGATAGCGGATGTTATAGGAATGAGCCAGTCAGCTGTATCGCACCAATTAAGAAAGCTAAAAGATCTAAGGCTTGTAAAAAGGCGCAAATCATCGAAGATGGTGTTCTATTCGCTCGATGATGAGCATATCGTAAAGCTGCTTACCCAGGGCGTCGACCATATCCGTGAGGAATTCCCCGAGCCGCTGGGTATTCCAGCACTTGACGGGGTTGAGAGTGATATATAAATGGCTGTAGATAGTGTGAATACCAACCGTACAATTGAAGAAACCTTTCCACTCTCGGGCCTCGATTGCCCTGATTGCGCTCTTAAGGTGGAGAAGGCCATAAAGAAGATTCCCGGTGTTAAGGAAGCCGCCGTTAACTTCACTGCATCTAACCTCAGTCTAAAATACGATTCTTCCTTAAGCCTGCATGACACCGTATTCTCGCGCGTACGCGATTTCGGTTACGACGTGGGAACGCCAGAGGAGCTGAGAAAATCGGTGTTCCGCATCAAGGGTCTTGACTGCCCTGACTGCGCCGCCAAGCTGGAGCGCAAGGTATCCGGCCTCAATGGCGTCAGTCAAGCTCAGCTCGTTTTTGAGACAGGTAAGCTTACTGTCGAGCATTATGAAGAGATTTCTTTAGTAAGCGATATTATAAAAGCCATCGAAGCATCTGGATATTCAGCAGAATTAGAGGGCGTTCGTACGGCCACCCCTAAAAAAGGCCCATTCTGGCTTTCAGATAAGCGTGCCAAAACGGTTATGGTTTCGGCGATTCCCCTTATGCTCGGTGGCACCCTTCAGCTGGTCTCCGGGCTAACCCCAGCAAGCATACTATTTTATATAACGACTATTCTCATCGCGGGCTACCGCCCAGCCAGAAGCTCCATATCGTCGCTACGGTCGCTCATTTTCGATATGAATGTGCTCATGACTTTTGCAGTCATTGGCGCCGCAGTACTCGGTCAGTGGGCCGAGGGCGCCACCGTTATGTTCCTGTACGCGTTCGGCACGATGCTCGAAGCATATACCATGGATAAGACCCGCCACGCAATTCATGGGCTCCTTGAAATAACGCCCAATCAAGCAACGGTAAAAGTAGATGACGGCACTATAAAGACAGTACCCGTTGAGAACCTTCACATAGGTGATGTGGTTGTTGTTAAGCCTGGTGAGCGTATCCCGGTCGACGGAAAAGTTGTGCAGGGTCGTTCCTCTGTAGACCAGTCAGCGATCACCGGTGAATCGCTGCCGGCAACTAAAGACCCGGGCGATGAGGTGTATGCCGGTACGCTCAATCACGAGGGGTATATCGAGATCGCCATATCTAAGCTTTATAGGAATACGATGCTATCACAGATAATTCGCCTCGTTGAGGACGCGCAGGCCAGAAAAGCTCCTTCGCAGCAGTTCATAGACCGTTTTTCTGCATACTATACACCGATAGTAATATCGGCTGCCTTTGCGATCGCTATAATTCCGCCGTTGCTCGGCGCACCCTTTATAACCTGGTTCTATAGAGCTCTTGTTCTTCTCGTTATATCCTGCCCCTGTGCACTGGTGATATCAACACCTGTATCTATCGCCGCAGCAATTGGTGCTGCGTCCAGAAACGGGGTCCTTATTAAAGGTGGCTCTCATCTTGAAGTAGCGGGCCAGATATCATCGATCGTCTTTGATAAGACCGGGACGCTTACATCGGGTCGCCTGGAGGTCACCGATGTCATCCCTCTTAATGGCTACGCCGAGGATGATATCGTGCGGATCACCGCGGCCCTTGAATCAAAATCAGAGCACCCTGTCGCTGAGGCCGTTATTGCCCATGCGAAAAGTCTAGGCCTTACGTT
>DASQQM010000130.1:0-5674 GCA_035643475.1 Anaerolineae bacterium
CTCCGAGCCGGGAGTCATCGAGGAACTAAAACAGAAATATGAAGGCGAGGAGAAAGAGTAGATAACGCCCGCAATGCTTCGTTACGTTGGTGCACACAGACGAGGTGAGTTTAGAAGCGGTACTACGCTTCATTATCGGTAGTCTAGCCTTAGAGGCGCGAGGCCCGCTCCAAAGGAGTATGTATAGACTCAAAGCCAACGGCTCCAAGGTTCGAGTCTGACCCGGGGAGCGCTGGAAGATTGTGGCTCTGCAAAGCCATAATCCCTTTTGTTTTTACAGACTCTTCGATCGAATTCGGAAACAACGTCCTCCTTAGCCAACGGGGAGCTTAGTGGGCGAGTTACGAACCTTTAATTATAATTGACCTAGATATTGGTGCTGTAATAAAAACAGGCGAGGGCGTGAGATGGTTCAGCTAATCCCATTGATTATAATTCTACCGCTATTAGCATTTTATCTGTGGATGTTCCGGGATATGGCTGAAAATGATAACTTGCCTAGTAATTCGAGCCCACCGCTAACGTGGCCGCCCACCTCAAAGTATGGTTGGACGGTGGCATTTATTTTTCTGAATGTCTTTGCTGCACTTATGTATTACTCTCTTGAGTATAGAAAGAACCATTAACTGTAGTTTACTTACTTTGAAGCGGTAATCCCTCATTAAGCCTTTTTTCTTTCATGGCTAATGAATCATTCCAGCGGCAAAGAGACGGTAAAGGTAGTACCGGCACCTAATGTGCTCTCTATACTAATTGTACCCTTATGTATCTCAACGATCTTTTGCACGATGGAAAGCCCTAATCCGCTGCCTCCTGTAGAGCGCTTGCGAGATTTGTCGGCTTTATAGAAGCGATTAAAAACATGGGCTTGATCTTTATCTGAAATGCCGATTCCTGTATCGGCTATTTTAAATTCTATTGCGCCATCGTGTCGATGCAAATCAACGCTGACCCTACCGCCGTCCGGTGTAAATTTGATACTGTTATGGATCAAATTGACCCACACCTGGCTCAGCAGGTCTTCATCTGCGGTGATATATACTTCTTCCAGGGAGACGGCCATCTCGATTCCCTTGTCCAGCCATTGAGGCTCGCTTGCAAGGACAAGGTCTCTAATCTGTTGATCGAGTCGGTAGGGCTTGGGCTCAAACTTAACCTGCTCAGATTCGAGCGAAGCCAGCTTCAGCAAATCGTCGGTGATCCTGGAGAGGCGCGTGCTCTCAGCCTCGATAATACTCAGATAGTGGGACCGCTCTTCGGTGTTCAGGTTATCGTTTTTCAGCGCTTGGGCGAACCCTCGGATTGAGGTAAGTGGAGACTGGATCTCGTGAGAAACGTCAGAGATGAATTCCTGCCGCATATTCTCTAACTGGTTTAATTCAAGAGCCATATTGTTCACACTTTCCATTAAATCACCGACGGGATGACGGCCTGTATAGGTGTTATCCAATCGGATATTAAAGTCCCCACTTGCGATTTTTTCCATCGCCTTAATGATCGGATCAAATACTCGCGTTTGTTCTGCCCTGAAGAACGTCGCCACACTGAGCATAACGAGGCCGGCGAAGATTATACCCAGCAGCGAGTTAATGATTTGAGAGAGGTAAGCTGATGGGTACTGACCAACGATCTTAAAAATGAAAGAAGTCAGAAAAAAGGCGGCAGAAAACGTTGCTGTCAGAAGCGCAAACGCTGCGGCCAATCCTGCAACTCCTCGGACTCCTCGGGATACTTGTTTAGATCTCACGAACGCACCTCCATACGGTAACCCAGTCCACGAATGGTTTTAATTCTGAAGGAATGCTTATCTTCGGGAAAACGTTCGCGTAAACGGTTGATATGTACATCCAGCGTTCGCTCGTTTCCTACAAAGTCGTAGCCCCAGATATCCTCGATCAGCTGCTCTCGTGTTAACGTCTTGCCATAATAGCTGGCCAGCTTAAATAGAAGCTCGAATTCTTTAAGGGGGAGAGTTAAGCTTTCACCGTTAACGGTGATCTCGTAGGTTTTGCGGTCCATGAGCAGCTCCCCGACCTGTACCTTCTGGGACGTGGCGATTTGATAGCGTTTCAAGAGAGCCTTTACTCTTGCTACCAGCTCAAGAGGCTCGAAGGGTTTGACCAGATAATCATCGACTCCTAACTGAAACCCTTTTAGCTTTTGGCTTGTTTCTCCTTTGGCCGTGAGCATGAGCACGGGGAAATCATAAGCACCTCTTAGTAGGCGGCACAGTTCCCAGCCGTCCATATGTGGCATCATCACATCAAGGATCGCCATATCCACTTTCAGTGTTTCAAGTTTGTTGAGCGCTTCCACTCCATCAGAAGCTTCATAAACGTCAAAACCTTCATCTTTCAAGAATATCCTGACTAGCTCACGAATATGAGCGTCATCATCGACAATTAGTATGTTACTCATGGCCTAGCCGTTCCTTCCGTAAAACGAGATTCTCGTGTCAGCGATGGCATCTGTCACGCGCATAAATAGTAGATGTTCACAATCGACAGTGCATCTTCCATAGGATCAGAAATAGGATACACCATTTTTGTAAACCGGATATAAATAACGCAACCCAGAATAAACCTAAGTGTAACGGCATGACAGCTCTAAAAG
The DNA here is from genome assembly GCA_035643475.1 of Anaerolineae bacterium. GTDB lineage: Bacteria > Actinomycetota > Aquicultoria > Aquicultorales > Aquicultoraceae > DASQQM01. The sequence goes on from DASQQM010000130.1 coordinate 2,614, forward strand.
GTGCTGTCTACTTTTGCTTTCCGTTGGCGCATTGGTTTCAGGCTTTGCTATATAAGCTTATAAAGTTTATTCTTATTGTATGCTGACCGATTGATACATATCAGGAATGCGGCAAAAGCGAGGTAGTAAGTTTGGCACGGGCATTTACTGAACACGAGCGAAATTAAACGGAAGAACTCATCGAGAGGAGGCGCGAGGCATTTAGCACACTAGGTGTCACCGGTAAAAGCGGGCTTACCGAAATGCGTCGGCACCGCTAACATCCATGTTTTGCACAATCGATCGCGCATGCCAACTACTTGTGCAGGAGGGCCGAAGGATGAAGTTTCTTATCAACCTGGGTAGGTTGTTATCGCACATCTTTTCTTATGGCGAAAGGATGCGTACGCCAGGCAAAGTGGCCGGCGGCGACAAGAAAAACTACTCAACTACTGCATCAGTGCAGGAGATACACGGCAGCAAAACGGGGAAGAGATCGGATGTCGTAAACGAGTCGTTGAAGTTGAGGATGTTGCTCTAAACTAGTGATGTATCGGATGGCAGGATTTACTGGGAAGCGACTTTGGTAGGGATGACAGCACGGCACTTCACGAGGAACCCAAAGTCTACTTACGGGAAGACTCAGGGGAACTCCTAAGGTGCTTATACCAGACATTCATACTTTCGAGGTTGCCGCAGATGTTCGTGTTGTTTACAAGCATCCCACCGTACTGATAGCCCATTTTGGCGAAGGCAATGTTTATTCCGTGTGAGGACGCCCGGGCGATGGTATATGCCGTTTTAATTTCTTTCTCGCGCACCGTGCCTTCCATCTTCTGTAAAAGGTAGGCGGCGAATCCTTTTCCCCGGTACTCGGGCAGGGTTGCGAAGTCTGTCATTTCGGCGCTTTTGGATTCCACATCGATCTCCGTTGAAGATAAAGCCACGATGTTATCGCCCTTATACACGGCAAAGTAAACGACATTCTCGTCCATCGTTTTATAAAGGTGCCTAGGATCGTGCACCGGGAAGGGATATGTCTGAAACACCTGCTTATAAACGTTTGCCATCTGGACCACATCTGATTTGCCCGGCATCCGAAAGCGATACCCGTCAGGAAGGACGGTTGGCATGCCACCGGCTGCCTTGAACCTCGCAAGTATAATGACTTCATCAAGCTGATCTTCTCCGCAGATGCGCCACCTTTGGCTAGATAGATACTTGCCCATGAGGTAGGCATCCTCGTTTCCGTTAAAGAAACCGGGTATGTGCGCCTCGGTAACGTATCCACTCTCTTCAAACTCGTCCTTGGCAAATCCGGGCACCTTTGCAAATATCTTTGAGTAACCCTTGAGTATCGCCAGGTCATCAAGTCTCCCGATAATGGCTGGAAAATCCTCGGTGGCAAGCCTCATCAAGTAAATTCGATTGTTGTGCTCACCGTGCTGAATGACCGATTTGCCGAGCCTCGTTATAACATCAACCATTGGATCTCCTATTTATCCGCTCATTGTTTGCTGGGGTGAGGGAGATGGTTTTGTCACAATCTGATAGTAGCTTCTCTATACCGGTTGCGCCACACTCTTCACCTTCCTCGACATTTAGCTGCAGGTGGCAATCTTCACACCTTCTGTCACAGAAGATCGGTTCGTAGCTATCCGGCTCTTTATACGTTGTAATAACCCCCTCATAATTCCTCAGGATCACTTTGTTAGTGGACAGGGAAACGAGGTAATTCGGCAGAACCGGGATCTTTCCGCCTCCGCCTGGCGCGTCTATAACATAGGTGGGAACAGCAAAACCACTCGTGTGGCCAATAAGACTCTCCATGATCTCGATTCCCTTTCCAACCGGTGTTCTGAAGTGGGAGAGGCCTTCGGATAAATCACACTGGTACAGATAGTAAGGACGGACCCTATTTTTGACCAGTTTATGTACGAGGGTCCTCATTATTCTCGGGCAATCGTTAACGCCTGCAAGCAGCACTGACTGGTTGCCTAGGGGTATTCCCGCATCCGCGAGCTTTCTCAAGGCCTCTTTTGATGAGGCGGTGATCTCTCTTGGATGGTTAAAGTGGGTGTTGATCCAGATGGGGTGATGTTTCTTGAGCATTTCTACCAGATTATCGGTTATTCGGTAGGGCAGGACAACGGGCATTCTGGAACCTATCCGTACTACCTGGACGTGGGAAATTTTCCTCAGTTCCGATAAAATCCAATCCAGGTAGCTATCGGAAAGCATAAAGGGATCGCCGCCTGAAAGCAGAACATCCCTGACTGCCGGATTGCTTTTTATGTAGTCCAGTCCCTTGGTGATCTCATCCTTGCCTGGAATGAAATCGGTATCCCCGACCTTTCTCTTCCTAGTGCAATGCCTGCAGTACATGGAGCATATGTTGCTTATGTGAAACAGTACTCTATCCGGGTAGCGGTGCGTTATTCCGGGAACTGGGCTGTCTTTATCTTCTTCCAGGGGATCTCTCATATCGCACTTACTAACTCTAAGCTCCAGTGGTGAGGGGAAAGATTGCTTGTAAATGGGGTCGTCTTTGTAATCCTTGGTATCGATCAGCGACAGATAGTACGGAGTAATGGAGAGGGGAAACCTCTTTACAGTAAGTTCGAGCTTTTCTCTTTCGGCCCTTTCGAATTTAATGCCGAGCAGTTTTTCAAACGTACCGATGTCTTTGATGGAATTTCTTACCTGCCATCTCCAGTCTTTCCAGTGGGATACCTGTGTACCACCTGCGTTAACTTGTCCTGTCATTCGCTGTCGAACTTCGCTATAAACTGGGATTCTCACCATCTCCTTTTTCACAAATTGCGGCCGCACGAAACGTATCTTAAATTCACGCGCAGATAAAAGACCGCCCGTGCTCTCCACGATTCTAGACACATCTAAATCATGCATCAGCCGCGCGGGACCCTGATACGCTACTTATATGGGGTGTTAGAACTAACGAAAAGGATGGTTCTAATGTATCCAAAGCCGAATACACCCCTTCGACGCTTACGAGGTTAGCTGACGGGTTCGGGCTGAAGGTACCCTACGGCGAGCTCTTAGCATCACCGATTCACCCCAA
>DASQQM010000131.1:0-3968 GCA_035643475.1 Anaerolineae bacterium
CCAATCTATCATCCTTAAAGAGCCGAAGACCCCAATCTATCATCCTTAAAGAGCCGAAGACCCCAATCTGTCATCCTTAAAGAGCCGAAGACCCCAATCTGTCATCCTGAAGAGCCGGAGACTCCCAGCTTGTCATCCTGAGCCGCAGTGAAACGGAGGCGAAGGATCTAAACTATATCATCTCACTTCTTAAGCCTACAACCATCTCTTAGCTCTTAAGTCTTTTCTTGTAATCCTTAGGAATAATGAAGATACTATTGAGATTCTTCACTTCGCTAACGCTCCGTTCAGAATGACAGCTGCCAACAGTTAGAAGCATCGAATTATAAAATCACTGTGTCATTCTGAGGAGCCCGTAAAGGCGACGAAGCAATCTCGACTGCCTAAACCAGGATTGCTTTGCTTTGCAATGATACCTCATACCATGTGTAATGATACGCTAGCTTCTGCCAAGAGATTAGAAAGTAGAGAGTAGACCGAGTAGAAAATGGATGGGGCTGCCTTGTCGAGATCCTTCGGCTTTGCCTCAGGACTGCGGCCCTATCGGGCCTTGCCTTCCACTTATCTCCCACAATAATTCAATCTACTTTCTAATTTCTATTTTCTACTCTCTAGCGAAGCTCCGTGAAGCTACGCTTCGCTCAGCCACCTGGCGACATCTTTTGCGTGGTAGGTAATGATGATATCGGCACCGGCCCGCTTTATGCCGGTAAGTATTTCGAGGACAGCCCTTTTCTCATCTATCCAGCCCTTCTCAGCTGCTGCCTTAACCATCGAAAACTCACCGCTAACGTTGTAGGCTGCCATTGGATAGCCGAATTCTTTCTTGATGGCATAGATGAGGTCAAGGCAGCTTAATGCCGGCTTGACCATAACTATATCCGCGCCCTCTTCGATATCAAGCGCGGTCTCGCGGAGCGCCTCCAGGCTGTTTGCCGCATCCATCTGATACGACCTGCGATCGCCAAACTGTGGAGTCGATTCGGCGGCCTCTCTAAATGGCCCATAAAGAGCTGATGCCTGTTTTGCAGAGTAGGCCATTATGGGGACCTGTTGGTATCCGTTCTCATCGAGGCCTGATCGTATTGCGGCAACGCGCCCATCCATCATATCTGATGGTGCGACCATATCGGCTCCAGCCTCGGCGTGCGATATCGCCGTTTTTGCCAGTAGCTCCAGGGTAATATCGTTGAGTACTTCGCCATCTCGAACTATGCCGCAATGCCCATGGCTGGTGTATTCGCAGAGACAGACATCCGTCACCACAAGCAGCTCCGGCACTTCTTTCTTTATCGCCCGTATTGCCTCCTGAACTATTCCTTCCTCCTCATATGCGCCTGACCCAGCCTCATCCTTTACTTCCGGTATCCCGAACAATAGGACTGCCGGGATCCCTAAGTCCCTGACCTCTTTCGCTTCCTCGATTATGAGATCGATGGAGAGCTGGTAGTTTCCGGGCATAGACGATATTTCTTTCTTAAAACCCTCGCCCGGAGCGGCAAAGAGGGGATAGATGAGGTCGTCAACGCTCAGGGTAGCCTCCCTCATCATCCTTCTAAAGTTCTCATTCTTGCGCAACCTGCGCGGTCGATAGGTGGGAAAGTACATGTTCCATCAATCCCTTCAAGTTAGCTATCAGCTTTCAGCCATTAGCTGTCAGCTTGCGGGTGAGAGGTAAAAGTATTTTACCCCCACCCAACCTCCCTCCTCCTCGAGGGGGAGGAAATTATCAGGGCTAAAGCCCTGAGCTACATTTTACTTCCACGAACCACTTATCCGACAACCGGTTCTTCAGTTTTCCCCTGGACCCCAGACCCTGGTCTCTGGACCCTTTCCAGTATCGCATCTATCAGGCCCGGAATTGTGTATTCCCCAGCGACGATATCGACTGTAAGGCCAAGCTTTCTGATCGCATCGGAGGTCACCGGGCCTATAGCAGCAACCAATACGCCCTCCATAAGGACCTTCAACTCAGAGCCGATGAGCCGCACGAAGTTGTTAATTGTTGATGGGCTGGTGAAGGTCGCTATATCGATACCTCCCTCTGAGAGGAGCTCCTTTATTCGCAATCCAGCCGCTTCATCAATAACCGTCTGGTAGGCCTCCGCAATATCGACCTTGCCCCCCATCGTGCGAAGCGTATCCGGCAGTACATCTCGCGCGACCTTTGCCCTTGGGATGAGAAAGCTCTTGCCGCTTACCCCGATGCGGGTAAACTCCTCAATAAGGCCTTCTGCAACGAAATCCCTGGGAGTCAGGTCTATATTCATCAACAGCTTCTTCACTGCCTTGGCCGTTGCTGGCCCGATAACGGCAATATTGGAGCCCGCAAGTATCCTGATATCCTTCCCAAGCGCTCTCACCCGTTTAACGAAGTACTTTACACCATTTGCGCTGGTAAAGATGATCCAGTCGTACCCGGGACCATTTTCTAGACGGTCGATCGCCCTGTCGGTATTCTCAAAGCTATCCGGATCGGTGATCCTTATAGTTGGCACCTCTATTGGTTGTCCGCCGAGTTCAGCAATGAGATCCGAGAACAGGCCTGCTTGCTCCTTTGCCCTGGTGACATGGATTCTCTTGCCGAAAAGCGGCTTCTTCTCGTACCAGCAGAGTTTCTCCCGCAGCTTTACCACATCGCCGACGATAATTATGCATGGCGCTTTTAATTCCGCTTTGACAACCTTCTCCACTATATCGGAGAGCGTTCCTATAACCGTCTGCTGCTGCGGCGTCGTCCCCCATCTGATGATGGCCACCGGCGTGTCCTTCGCGCGACCGCGCGATACCAGCTGATCAACGATCGATGGAAGATTCCTCATCCCCATGTAAAAGATTATGGTGCCAATGCCGACCAGGCTCTGCCAATCGATATCGGTGTTGGGCTTTGATGGATCTTCGTGGCCGGTCACATAGGCGACCGTCGATGTCACACCGCGATGGGTAACCGGTATACCGGCGTACGCCGGAACAGCGTTCCCAGAAGAGACCCCCGGCACGAATTCAAACTCTATACCATTCTCGACCAGCGTAAGCGCCTCTTCACCACCACGGCCAAAAATGAGCGGGTCCCCACCCTTCAGGCGCGTCACAACCTTCCCCATCTTGGCCTTTTCAACTAGCAACCGGTTTATATCCTCCTGCTTTACGGAGTGCTTCCCCTCGGCTTTTCCAACATAGATGAGCTCGACCTCAGGCTTAGCATGCTCAAACAGCAGGTTAGTAGCCAAGCGGTCGTAGATTATTACATCGGCTTGTGCGATACACTCAAGCCCCCTTAGTGTTATCAGTTTCGGATCGCCGGGACCCGCCCCGACGAGATATACCTTACCAGCCATTCTCTATTTTCACCTTAATTCGTGGTTAATTACTTCTCATCTTTTCCGCACCCAGTATCTTAACACGCCGACGCACCAAGACGCTAATACTACTATAAAAACGGGCTTGTCACCTCATCGGGCACCTCTCGCACTCTACAAAACACGTAGTTGCCCGATTTATCGGGCGATCCCTGCCACATGCCACGCAGTTGCCCGATTTATCGGCGAACCCTCACCCTGCAGCACTATTGAAGACTGCCCCATAAATGGGGCAACTACAGGCAATGATCAGTACGGTATCTTGGCACATCTAAGAGTTAGTGGTTCATCGTTCATAGGTGTGGGTAGGTATTGTAGGTAAACCCTAATAGTATAGAGTATTATTTAGATCCTTCGACTCTACTTCGTTTCGCCTCAGGATGACATCTCTTATTTACCGACTCACCCATTCACCAGGTTTATCCCTGGTCCCCGGTCCCTGGACTCTTTTACTAACCATTGGTATGAATAGGCTTGGATACGAGCTCTGTTTCGGCCCTAACTTCAGCGAGGATCTCATCAGCACCCATACCTTTTAACTTATTTGCAAGCTGCACGCCGAGTTCTTCGGCCTCCCGCAGATTGCCGATGATAACACCGCGCACCAGC
>DASQQM010000132.1:0-2364 GCA_035643475.1 Anaerolineae bacterium
TGATGACGATTAAGTATTCCCTGGGTCTCTCACTTATCCTCGTGGCCCCCGCATTTCTCTATTGGGCCCTGGTTTCACGACGGTGGCCATCTCTCTCGGTGTGGCCTGCCACCGGCGCACTCCTTGGATTTACCGGGGTCCCACTTACCTTTCCCGTCCTGGTAGGATTATTGGCAGATCCTATAACTGCTGCCTTTATATCGGGCATGGGCTGTGTCGCCTTCGAAATGCTGAACATTTTTCTGAAGGAGAGTTCATCGCCCGGCCTTGTTCAAGGGTATGGGCTGTGGTCACTCATAGAAGGCCAAGCCAACCCCATTTTCGTGGCGCAGCTCATCAGTGCTCCGTTTATCGAAAGTAAAATCCTTCTTTTCCAACCTGTTCTCTGGGCAGCGGTCGCCGCCATCACGTCGATCATGAAGGGCGGTCGCAGGTGGTTCGCCGCGGTAATAGCCGGTTTCATCTGCCTCGCCTTAGGATATCAGGGGCTATTCGCCGCCAATCTCGGGGGGAAGGGGTTCAATATGGGCGAACTGATGCAGAGTCTTTCTTTTTCGCTTATAATACTTTTACTGCTGTCTACCTTCAGGCCTCCGCCTGAGGGTGCGGTCACCAGATCTGATGTTACAAATGAAGGTATTGGATAGTTCTTTTGGGGGATATTTTGAGCTTGCTAAGAGATCTCGAGCAGAGGCTTGAGGCTTTGTTTGAGGGGTTTTTTTCCAGGCAATTTAAATCAGGCGTCCAACCGGTCGAGATTGCGAAAAGATTAACGCGTGCTATGGATGGAAGCCGGACTATAAGCGTCTCCAAAGTATATGTGCCCAACCGCTATACCATCATCGTAAGTACTGCCGATACCGAAAAGTTACGGCCTTTCGAGAAGACCCTCATCTCAGAGTTCCAGGGCTTCCTTATAGCTCATGCAAGAAAAGAGAAATACGAGCTTGTCAGCCGCCCGAAGATCGAATTCAAGGAAGATCCAGGGCTTTCGCTGGGCGAGTTGGTCATTGAAAGCGGCCTGGAGAGCGGGAGTGTCGAGCCCGAGGTGGCAATCGAGGGAACGAGGGTGATGACCCCAGAGGCTATCCTGGCCGGGACAAAAAGGGCCTATCTTATAATGGTTGGCCCAGGCGGTGAGACAAAGTATGCACTCACCACCCGCTCATTTAAGATTGGGCGGGCACCGGATAATGACGTCATCATCCCGGACCCGAACGTATCCCGGCATCATGCTCACATCGAAAGCATATCGGCACGGCATGTGCTCAAGGATCTTGACAGTACCAATGGAACACTCGTCAACGGCACAAGGATTAACGAGCATAGCCTCAAGGAGGGCGACATCATCATCATCGGCACAACCAAGTTTCGCTTCAGGAGAGAGTATGGCATTTAACGAACTAACGCTTGCATTACAAATTACCCTCCTCGCATCGCTCTATCTCTTCCTGTTGCTTGCGGTGAGAACGATCTCAAGGGATCTCTTTGCCGCGCGCGGCGGAACGATTGAAGGTAGAACCCCTCGGATCATCGTTGTAGAGGGCGATGGGGTGGGGGCCTCAGGTCCCGTCCCGGTTGTCGGCCAGGTATTGATAGGGAGAGCACCCGATTGTGACATAATCCTTGAGGACACCTTTGCCTCGTCGCGTCATGCTAGGGTGTATAGCGACGATTCAGCCTGCTGGCTGGAGGACTTAGGGAGTACAAATGGCACCACAGTCAAGGGCGAGCGCATAAAAGGGTCCGTAAGGCTGTCGAAAGGCAGTCAGTTTACAATAGGTCATACCGTCTTTCAATTTATGGATTAGTATGAGGTACGCTGCATTAACCGATGTCGGTAAGAAAAGAAATCTAAACGAAGATAGCTATATAGCAGATGGTGCCATCTTTGCAGTTGCTGATGGTATGGGGGGCCATCGTGCGGGCGAAGTGGCCAGCGCAATGGCACTCGATGCCCTCCTGTCCGGTCTCAATAAACGCTCGAGGGAAACATTTGAGGAGAAGCTCGTCGGTGCAATCAAGCTTGCCAATCAACGGGTTCATGAGAAGGCCGAGAGAGATGCGGCTAGGAGGGGTATGGGTACAACGCTGACCATCGCCGTGCCGCTTGATGGAAAACTTTATGTAGGACATGTTGGAGATAGCAGGCTCTATCTCTTAAGAGATGGAAAGCTCCGGCAGCTGACCAATGACCACTCCCTCGTCGCCCAGATGGTCGAGAGCGGTCACCTAAAACCGGAGGAAGCCGAATCCCATCCGCAGAGAAGCATCATCACTAGGGCAATCGGTGCGGAAGCTGATGTCGTGGTCGACGTTATCGTGGAAGATATCTTTCCAGAAGATCGGTTCTTGCTCTGTAGC
>DASQQM010000133.1:0-6056 GCA_035643475.1 Anaerolineae bacterium
GCTTGCTGATCGGAAAGTGTACTCCATCGAGCGCTGCCACTACAGAGTTATAAGCCATACCAATAACCCCCTTTCGGCTAGTGGATTAGCACCGCGTGCTGCGATTCTTCATTTACCCCCACTGGACAGTGGTAAACGCGACAACTCCTGGGATTGCGGAAAATGTGCTTGTTAAGTGGTAAAAACTGAAGAAAAATATTTCTTTTTAGCTACGCTCAAAAATCGCATGTCGGTCATTGAGGTTGGTAGAGGTGTACGGTGCTTGCTAATCTATCCAGCCTGGCCACACTGTTCCTTTGCGTGGTAGGAGCTTCTCACGAGGGGGCCGGACTCAACATGGGAGAACCCCATGGCCAGACCAAGTTTCCCAATCTCTTCAAATTCGGCTGGCGTGTAATACCGTGCGATGGGGAAGTGGTCTTTAGAGGGGGCCAGGTACTGGCCTATCGTTACAATATCGCAGTTATGGTGTCGCAGGTCCGCCAGCGCTTCGACTAGTTCGTCCACGTCCTCGCCGAGGCCAACCATAATGCCGGATTTCGTCATGCCAGCAAATCCCGTCTCCTTCGCTAATTTGAGCAGGTGTAGCGACCTCTCGTAACCAGCTGCTGGCCTAATCTGGGGATAGAGGCGGTGGATGGTCTCGATGTTATGATTTAATACATCAGGTCCCGCATCGATAACCACCTTAAGGGCTTGCCAATTGCCACCAAAATCGGGGATCAGCACCTCTATCCCGCAGTTGGGACTGTTCTTCCGTATCTCCCGTATAGTCCGGGAAAAGACCGATGCCCCACCATCAGGGAGGTCGTCCCGCGTTACCGAGGTTATGACCGCATACGTAAGCCCTAACTGTGATATAGCTTGGGCAACGTGCAGTGGTTCATCTGGGTCAGGAGGGAGGAGTTTGCCACCGCCCACCAAGCAGAAGCGGCAGTTGCGCGTACAGGTATCGCCGAGTATAAGAAAGGTCGCCGTTTTTGATTCAAAGCACTCGTAGATATTGGGACAGCCTGCCTCCTCACAGACCGTATGGAGCTGTAGCTGCCGTAGTGTATTTTTAACGAACCGATAATTTGGCCCTTGCGAGACCCTAATGCGCAGGTGGTGGGGTTTTCGTGGCACGGGGACTGTGTTACCGCTGCGGCAGCTATTCAGTGTATGTTCGGCTTTTTCGTTATGGCTCATATGATTATCCATCTTCGTATATAGGATATTGCAATAATCACATAGGTGATTATTGCTTTCAAACACTTACACTGCAGCTGCCTGGTCATCCTGAATACCTAACTCCAATAGTGCTTCCTTTTGCATGTGCACCAGATCGAGGTTAAACACTGCACCAAAGTGCTTGATGACCGATTTTTGTACGAGGGAGATCGGTACTTCACGGCCAAGTATCTCAGACAGAGACGTTACTCCCTTATCGTGGATCCCACACGGGATAATGCCCTCGAAGAAGGAGAGGTCGGTTGATACGTTAAGCGCAAAACCATGCTTGCTTATCCCCCGAGTTATCCTTAGGCCAATTGCGGCGACTTTTTCAAGCCCGAACCAGACGCCAGGATAGCCCGGAAGCCGCTCAGCCCTTACGTTGAAATCAGATATTGTCTTTATTAATACGTCCTCGAGCCCTCGTAAGTAATCCCTAATACCCGGGATGCCACCGATCCTCATTATAGGGTAGCCGACCACCTGCCCGGGCCCGTGATACGTGATCTCACCGCCTCGATCGACCGTAAAGAGACGAATACCGCGGCCTACCATCTCTTTTCTGCTTAACAGCAAGTTGGATAGATCGGCTCTGCTGCCCACAGTATAGGTATGCGGGTGCTCGAGGAGGAGAAGGGTATTGGGGATTCTGGACTGGCGCCGGAGCGTGACCAGACGCGCTTGTAAATCCAGCGCGGTCCGGTAATCCACCGATCCAAGCTCTACTACCCAGCACTTTGTCTTAATCATCTATCATTACATCACCTTTGCCAGCTCAGGCGAGAAATCCCAGGTTTCAAGGTTATGCTTTATCCGGTTTAAGAACTGCGCCGCCACTGCCCCATCGATTAACCTGTGGTCGTAGGAGAGGGGCATGAATACCATTTGCCTAATCGCTATTGCCTCATCAATTACAATCGGCCGCCGCTGTATCATTTCAAGGCTCAATATAGCCACGTTCGGTTGGTTTATTATCGGCGTTTGTATGACTGAGCCGAACGAGCCCGGGTTCGTAATGGTAAAGGTTGATCCGGTTACATCATCTGGTGAGAGTCTCTCCGATCGAGCCTTGTCGGCAAGGTCGTGTATCGCACGGGCAAGGCCTATCAAGCTCATCCCATCGGCACCTTTAATGACCGGCACTATCAGCCCATCTTCGACTGCGACAGCGATACCAAGGTTTACGTAATCATGAAGCGCCATGTTGTGCTCATCGACAATCCTCGCATTTAGTGTCGGGAAGTTGAGGAGCGCGTCTATTGCCGCCTTTGCAACGAATGGCAGGTAGGTGAGGGAGAACCCCTCGCGCTTCTTAAATGCTTCTTTCGCCTGCTCTCGCTGCTTAGCGACATTAGTCATGTCGACCTCAACGATGGCCGTAACGTGCGCTGATACACGCTTGCTATTGACCATATGTTTGGAGATCTCCCGCCGCAGGTGGGGTATTGGAACAATCCGCTCGCCCGGATATGCTGGTGCCGCTGGGGGAGGTGCCACCTCTGGTGGCCTGGCCTCCGCTGGTGCTGGTTTTGGCGGTGCGGCAGGCGCAGCTTCAGCCGGTGGCGCCGGTGCTGCGGGCCTTTCGGCCTCAACGGCCGGTACCCCCGGAAGCTCATACTCCGGTACTTTCGCCGCTGGCATCGGCGCAAGTGACACTGGTGGGGCTTCGGCTATCGGTGGTTTTGGTGGTGCCGGCGCCGCTGGTTTCTGTAACTCTATATATCTCTCTACATCCTGCCTAGTTATTCTTCCGCTAGCGCCGGTTCCGGTAACCTTGGAGAGGTCGATATCGTGCTCACGTGCGAGCTTCCTCACGACGGGCGATATGAAACCGACTTCCGGCGCTTTTTCGGGCGGTTTTGCCTCCGGAGGTGCCGCGGGGGCCGCAGCAGGTGCAGGTGCAGGAGCAGGCGTAGGAGTAGGAGCCGGTGGGGCCTCCGCTTCTTCAGGAGGCTTTGCTTCCGCTGGCGGAGCACCCGGTACCGCAGTCTCGTCTATCTCGGCGAGCTCCGCGCCGACGGGGACCGTCTCATCCTCATGCGCCACTATCTTGCTTACCTTACCGCTGGAAGGGGCGGGTATTTCGGTCTCAACCTTGGCGGTTGATACCTCAACGATATTTTCGTCTTTATTTACAAAGTCGCCCTCTTTCTTAAGCCACCTGATAACAGTTCCCTCGGTGACTGTCTCGCCGAGCCGGGGCATTGTTAAAGCAACTGTCATTTAAAACCACCCCCGTTTAATAAGCGGATAATTTATCTATAGCTGCAAGGACATCGTCCACCTGCGGGAGGAAGAAGTCCTCAAGCGGTGGGCTGTACGGTACCGGCGCATCAGGAGATGATACCCTGATAATCGGTCCATCGAGATTCTCAAACCCCTCCTCGGCGATGATGGCCGATACCTCCGCACCTATCCCGAGCGTTCTTGTATCTTCATAGAGCATGATCGCCTTGTTCGTCTTGGCGACCGAATTTAAAATTGTCTCTTTATCCAGTGGATAGATCGTTCTAAGATCCACTACCTCAACCGAGATGCCCTTTTCTTGGGCCTTGCTGGCAGCCTCCATGGCGGTTTGTAGCATCGCCCCGTAAGTGACTATGGTAACGTCGTCTCCTGCTCTTTGTACATCGGCCTTACCGATGGGTACCGTGTAATCCTCGGTCGGGAGCACCTCCTTTAACCTGCGATAAAGGTATTTGTGCTCGAAGTAGATGACGGGGTTATTGTCCCGTATAGCTGCCTTAAGAAGCCCTTTGGCATCGTAGGGGGTGCCGGGGACGATAACCTTTAAGCCCGGCACGTGCGCAAACCATCCCTCCGGGCTTTGGCTGTGGAACGGGCCTGCCCGTAGGCCTGCTCCAGAAGGACCACGTATTACCATCGGGACAGCTTCGCGGGTCCGGTAGTGCATTTTTGCTGCAGTGTTTACAATCTGGTCCCAGCCGCATGATATAAAATCTGCATATTGGACTTCGACTACCGGGCGCATCCCCATAAGCGCTGCTCCGACCGCCATGCCTATAAACCCTTCCTCAGCGATTGGCGTCTCGATTATCCTCTCGGGCCCAAAATGGTCAATGAACCCCTGGGTTACCTTAAAGGCTCCGCCGTAGATTCCGATGTCCTCACCCATCATAAAGACGCCGGGGTCCCGTTCCATCTCCTCCCAGAGCGCCTGAGATATCGCATCAATGTAGCTGGTCTCTTTTTGATCATTGCGCGTAGACATCCTCGATCGCCTCCTTTCCCTCCGGGTAAGGACTCTCTTCGGCAAAGCGAACTGCATCTTCAACCTCTGAAGTTACCCGATTGATAACCCCTTGCTTGGATTCCTCGCTCAGCAGGCCACGATCGGTGAGGTAGTTCTCAAAGCGTACTATCGGGTCTCGCCGCGTCCAGAGATCGATTATTTCTGTTGCCATGTATTTAGCTGGATCATGGCCAGCGTGACCACGCATACGCATTGTTTTCGCCTCGATGAGGGTGGGGCCCCCTCCATCACGTGCCCGCTCGACAGCTTTCTTAACCTCCCGATAGCACTCAAGGACATCGTTGCCGTCGACTACGACGCCGGGCATTGCATACGCACATGCCCTATCGGCGACATTTGCTACCTTCATCTCCTTGTTTACCGGGGTTGAGTAGGCATACCCGTTGTTGATAACTATAAAGACCACCGGAAGGTTCTGTACTGAAGCGATATTTAGGGATTCATGCCAATCGCCCCTGGATGTTGCCCCCTCGCCACTGTATGGCATTGCAACTCGCTTCTCTTTGCGGAGCTTAAAGGCGAGCGCGGCGCCGGTTGCAACCGGGTAAAAGTTCGGGAGCATGCTCACCGTTGCAAAGGTCCCGCGCTTTAGGTCGCCCTGGTAATTATCCTCTCCTTTGCCGTGGGTGAGGCTGTTTGCCCTTGCGTAATGCTGTGCGAAGACCTCCCTTGCCGTTATACCCCTGGGGAGTTGGGACATCATATCCCGGTGGGTGGGGGCAAGCACATCGCCCGGCTCGAGCGCGTAGGATGCGCCTACCTCGATCGCCTCCTGGCCACGCCCCAGGTAGATCGCCCCGGGCAGCCGACCGCCTTTATATAAGAGCTCGAGACGCTCTTCAATTGCCCGCCCGAGCCTCATGAAATAATATATCTCCATCAACTGCTCTGTGTTGAGCTCTAACGATTTAACTTCCATATCCTCACCTCCTATAAAATGGCTGATAACATCTACTATTTGGCCATTCTCTTAGCTGCCCTTATAACGAATGGAGCGGTTTTCCAGCTAACTTTAGCGCAGCTTCTCCGATCGCTTCAGTAAAGGTCGGGTGCGGGTGGAGAAACTGAGACATATCCTGCGCCGTCGCCTCCCAATTCGTTATAAGCATCGCCTCGGGAATTGAATCGACAACATCGGGCCCAACAAGGTGAATGCCGATAATAGGTCCCCCTTTAACGGCAACCATCTTTGCAAATCCGATCTCTTCCTTGTTAATCGCGGACCGTGATATTACCTGAAAGGGAAGCCCAACGGTTTCGACGTCGAAACCAGCTTGCCTTGCCTCATCCTCCGTATAGCCTACTTTTGCCACCTCTGGATAACCGAAAGTATATATAGGTATCTGTTTAAAATTGAGCTCGGGTGGATTGAGGCCCGCGATAGTCTCTGCGGCATGGATTCCTTCAGAGAAGGCAAAGTTGGCATATTGGGGGTTGTACGTGACGTCGCCAACGGCGTACACGTTGTCGGCTGTTGTTTTCATACCGGGGCCTGCTTTTATGAACCCATCCCTCGTTTCTATGCCGAGCGACTCAATATCGATACCGGCCGTATTTGCGGCCCTGCCGG
>DASQQM010000134.1:0-14646 GCA_035643475.1 Anaerolineae bacterium
TTAAAGATATCCGTAACGAGTTTGAGCTGCTGGTAGATGAGCACAGAAGAAGGGTGATTGCAAAAGTGGTGACTGCAGTGCCTCTATCCGATGAGCTGAGGATGAAAGTGCAAAGCAAGCTCACTGAGTCTACTGGTAAAGAAGTGTTTCTTGAAACCGTTGTCGATCCGAGCATTTATGGTGGAATGCTGATCTATGCAAATGGTCAAATTATTGACGCTAGCGTAAAATCACGTTTGGGCGACTTACGCGAAAAGCTAGTTTAAGCGCGGTAAGGAGTGTCTATGAGAATCAAGTCGCGAGAGATTGCCTCACTATTGAGGCAAGAGATTGAAAAATATGAACCTCAAATAGAGGTTGAAGAGGTTGGAACGGTTCTCGAAGCCAGAGATGGTATTGCTGTGATCCATGGTGTGCGCGGCGTTATGGCAAACGAAATGCTGGAGTTTCCCAATGGGATTTATGGGCTGGCGCTCAACCTTGAAGAGGATAGCGTTGGAGCCGTTATCATGGGCGACTTCACGCAGATTGAGGCGGGGGATACCGTTAAGCGTACCGGAAGAATTGCTGAGGTACCGGTCGGTGACGGACTCCTGGGCCGTGTCGTTGATCCGTTGGGACAGCCCATTGATGGCAAAGGACCGATTACCCCGGAAGGCTACCGGCCGATAGAGTGGCTGGCCCCGGGTGTTATCCAGAGGCAGCCGGTTAAGGAGCCTCTGCAGACAGGAATAAAAGCAATAGACTCCATGATCCCGATAGGCCGCGGACAGCGCGAGCTTATCATTGGAGACCGTAGAACCGGTAAGACCGCTATCGCAGTCGACACGATTATAAACCAGAAAGATACTGGTGTTATCTGCGTGTATGTTGCGATCGGTGGTAAGGCATCAACCGTTGCGCAGGTTGTAGAAACCTTAGAGAGATACGACGCGATGAAGTATACAATCGTCGTCGCGGCTACAGCGAGCGATCCAGCACCGCTGCAGTATATCGCGCCGTATGGTGGATGTGCCATGGCAGAGCACTACCTATATAACGGTAAGCACACCCTGGTTATTTATGATGATCTGAGTAAGCAGGCGCAGGCATATCGCCAGATGTCGCTGCTCCTGCGGCGTCCACCGGGCCGTGAAGCGTACCCGGGTGATGTCTTCTATCTTCATTCAAGATTGCTTGAGAGGGCATGTAAGCTCAGCGATGAGCTGGGTGGTGGGTCGCTTACCGCCCTGCCGATCATTGAAACCTTGGCGGGTGACATTTCGGCATACATCCCGACCAACGTAATTTCAATTACCGATGGTCAGATATTCCTGATATCGGATCTCTTCTACGCAGGCATACGGCCAGCCATTAACGTCGGTATTTCGGTATCCCGCGTAGGCGGTAATGCACAGATCAAGGCCATGAAGCAGGTTGCAGGAAGGTTACGTCTTGACCTCGCTCAGTTCCGCGAGCTTGAAGCCTTTGCTCAGTTTGGTTCCGAATTGGATAAGGCAACCCAGGCTCAGCTGGCAAGAGGTGAGCACATGGTAGAGGTATTAAAGCAAGGACAGTATCAGCCGATGCCTGTTGAGGATCAGATCATCGCTATCTTTGCTGGCGTACGCGGCCTCCTTGACGATGTCGACGTTTCAAAGATCAAAGAGTTTGAGTCCGGGCTGCTTGAGCTGATACATGCCAAGCATCCGGATGTGGCAAAAGCCATTGCGGACGAGAAAAATATTTCGGAGGATACTGAGAAAAAGTTAAGCGAGATCATCACCGGGTTCAAGCAAATGTTCATCGGCGGATCTCTATAGTGTAAGGATGATGGGTGATGTCAAAAGCTAGAGCAGTACTGAGCAGGATAAAGGGCGTAGAGAGCACGCGCCAGATAACCAAGACTCTGGAGCTGGTTGCTACTGCAAAGATTAAGAAGGCTCAGTCTCGTATTGAAGCGGCACGTCCATACGCCCTTAAGATGATCGATGTCCTCCACAACGTTGCTCAGCATGTTAACCCGGGAGACCATCCGCTTCTTGAGGTGCACGATCCTATAGAGAACGTTGTGATCGTGTCGGTTACATCCAATCGAGGTTTCTGCGGCGCGTTTAATATGAATATATTGCGGCAATCCGAGGCTCTTTATAGGAAGGAGACCGAGAAGGGGAGAAATGTATCATTTATAGGTGTCGGTCGTAAGGGTGTCGGTTACTTAAAATTCACCGGCTATACACTGCTGGCCGCGCACACGGATTTTAGCGACTACCCGACATCTATCGAGGCAAAGGTGGTTGCCGACAGGCTTACAGAGATGTACCAGCAGAAAACTATCGATAAGGCCTATATCGTATTCAACCACTTCAAATCGGCTATGGAGCAGAAGCCCACCATCCACCAGCTGCTCCCCATAAAGCAGGAGGAGATAACAGGGCACCCCGATGGTGAGGCGAAAGACGCCCATAGCGGGGAGTACGAATTTGAGCCGGATCCGGCGCGCGTCCTCTACGATCTCCTTCCACGGTATGTAGAAACGGTCGTTCTCAGGGCACTTATGGAATCGGCTGCAAGCGAGCAGGCGGCTCGCAGAACAGCGATGAAGAATGCGACCGATAGTGCAAACGATATGATAGAAAATCTCACCAGGTGGTACAATAGGGCGAGGCAGGCGCAAATTACACAGGAGATCGCCGAAATCGTTGGCGGCGCCAACGCGTTGCAAGAGGCATAGCTGGGTTAGCGCTCGGGTTCTAAGGAACCTGTGCCTATCAGGTATATCAAGTCATTGTGTCCTGGTTAAGCAAGCTGAGACTTTATCGAAATTATAACGTTGTTTTTGATCATGGGCGTAGGACTAGGAGAAGCGCAAAGCTTTGGCCTTGAATGATATACGAGCGATATGTAAATGGATATTGAGATTGTGCAATTAAGTTTGATGAGTAAGTCTGATGCTATGTCAGTCTACTCAGCGCAGTAGGGATGAGGTGAAACGTATAAATGGGCGTAGGGAGAATCGTTCAAATTATCGGTATCGTTCTCGACGTGGAATTCGAGCCGAATGAGATCCCACCGATTTATAACGCCCTCACTATTTCAGCTGATACTTCTCGGGGCAAAGTCGAAGTCGTCGCCGAGGTGCAGCAGCACTTAGAGGGAAATAAGGTGAGGGCGGTAGCCATGTCATCGACCGATGGTCTGGTAAGGGGCATGGAGGTAGTCGATACCGGTGGGTCGATTACGGTTCCAGTAGGTGAAGGAACCCTGGGTAGGCTTCTCAACGTTCTTGGACAAGCGATCGATGATGATAGACCGGTTAATGCAAGTGAGCACTATTCGATACATCGCAAGCCACCAGCGTTTGAGCAACTTACACCGACCGCTGAAATTTTCGAGACGGGTATTAAGGTTATCGATCTTTTGGCACCGTATGTAAAGGGCGGTAAGATCGGACTGTTCGGGGGAGCCGGTGTAGGCAAAACCGTTCTAATTCAGGAACTTATCCATAACATCGCAACCAAGCACGGTGGGTATTCTGTCTTCTCCGGTGTGGGCGAGCGCACCCGTGAGGGTAACGATTTGTGGCTTGACATGAAGGAGTCCGGCGTTATCGATAAGACAGCGCTCGTTTTTGGCCAGATGAACGAGCCGCCGGGCGCACGTCTTCGTGTGGGTCTAACTGGTCTTACGATTGCGGAGTACTTCCGCGATCAAGGTAGAGACGTACTTCTCTTTATTGATAATATCTTCCGCTTTACACAAGCGGGTTCCGAGGTATCGGCGCTCCTCGGTCGTATGCCATCAGCTGTTGGTTACCAGCCAACATTGGGAACAGAGATGGGCGATCTGCAGGAGAGGATTACATCGACACGCAAAGGCTCGGTTACTTCTGTACAGGCGATTTACGTTCCGGCGGACGACTTGACCGACCCGGCACCGGCGACAGCGTTTACGCACCTGGATGCGACGACAGTTCTCTCCAGGCAGATCGTAGAGAAAGGTATCTACCCGGCGGTTGACCCACTCGACTCGACATCAAGAATTCTTGAGCCAGGCGTCGTTGGCGAGGAGCACTATACCGTCGCCCGGAGCGTCCAGCAGATACTGCAGAGATACAAGGAGCTCCAGGATATCATCGCAATTCTGGGTATGGACGAGCTATCCGAAGAGGATAAACTGGCAGTTCAGAGGGCACGCAAGATTGAGAAGTTCTTAAGCCAGTCGTTTAACGTCGCCGAGGCGTTTACCGGCACCAAGGGCGCATATGTCCCGTTGGCCGAGACAATCCGCGGCTTTAAAGAGATCGTTGAGGGTAAACACGACTCATTGCCAGAGCAGGCATTCCTTTATGTCGGAACGATCGACCAAGCGGTGGCAAAAGCCGAGGAGATCGCGGCCCAAGTGGCTTCCTAGGCGTATGAATTGAATGCCTGGAAGAATGCTTGGACGCTTGGTCATAACTATACACAAATGGCTGCCTGGAAAACCTGTGAGGTTCTCCAGGCTTGGCTAATTACAATATCCCGCATTCCACATCTAAGCTCTGCCTTAGGGCTGGTTGCGGGTAATGGCTGGAGGTTTAAATGGCTGATCGCAAGGTTCTCTGCGAGGTGGTAAGCCCTGAGCGAGTTGTCTATAGCGGTGAGGCCGATATGGTTGTCGCCCTCGGCGTAGAAGGCGAACTCGGTATAATGCCGATGCATATCCCGATAATCACGCCGCTTGAGATCGGTGAGCTACGGGTGAAAAGCGATGATGATTATACGCATATAGCCGTTATGGGCGGTTATCTCGAGTTTAGAGATGATAAGCTGACTGTACTGGCGGACGCAGCGGAGGTTTCTTCGCAGATTGATGTGGCCAGGGCAGAGGCAAAGAAGGCTGAGCGCGAGAGGGAGATCGCCGAAGCGAAGGCATCAGACGAAAAACTCCTTGAGGCCGAGATTAGCCTAAGGAAGGCGCTCCTTAGGCTTAAGGTCGCGCAGAGAGATTAGCGTTGTGGTTTTCAGCTTTCACATCGGCTATTAGCAGGGAAGGCAGGGACTCTCATAGGGACCTAGCTGAAGAACACCATCTGGGATACCGCCTGAGCTTTGCCAATAATCCAGGTGTGAAAGCTGGACAAATATAAAATATTGTATAATACGATTGACCGCTCCTTTGTTCTCCTCTATCCTCATTTATTAGGTGAGCTATTTAAGCTTGCCTTGCTTCTTGTATCGGTATCCGTAAAAAAGTGGAAATATCTTATGAGCAGTGGATTTATCATTAAAGGTGGAAACAGACTAAACGGTAGGGTTAAGGTAGGCGGGGCTAAAAATTCTGCGTTAAAGCTCATGGCCGCTGCACTACTCACCGAGGAGACTACAACCTTAACGAATGTACCGCTTATCAAAGATGTAAAGATAATGGCTGCAGTTCTCGAGCGACTGGGAGCCGCGGTTGAGTATTTTGAGCCGGACGTTGTGCAGATCAAACCGAAATATCCGCTCTATCCCGAGGCGCCCTACGAGCTGGTAAGCCAGATGAGGGCATCGATCATCGTACTCGGTCCACTGCTTGCGAGGCTGGGTAAGGCGAGAGTTGCGATGCCGGGCGGCTGTAATATCGGGTCGCGCAAGATCGATATGCACATACGCGGGCTGGAATTGCTCGGCGCAAGGTTTGAAGTCGGCCATGGTTTCATTGAGGCATATTCGGAAAAGCTCGTCGCGAATAAAATATCCCTCGATTACCCGAGTGTGGGCGCTACCGAAAACCTGTTGATGGCGGCTACTCTCTCCGAAGGTGTAACGGTTATTGAAAATGTGGCAAGGGAACCGGAGATTGTCGACCTCGCTGAGTTTCTTAATGCGATGGGGGCGAAGATAGAGGGGGCAGGAAGCTCAACCATCAAGGTTGAAGGGGTCGATAAGCTTCATGGTGTTGAGTACAGGGTGATGCCGGATAGGATTGAGGCGGGCACCTTTCTCGTGGCTGGCGCCATCACTAAGGGGGACATCTTTATCGAGGACGCCATTCCCAGGCACCTTGAACTGGTGGTAAATAAATTGAGAAGCATCGGGGCCATTGTCACTCCCTACGAAACGGGGATCAGGGTTATTGGCAGCGATGCTATTCACGCGACGGATATCGCTACACTCCCCTACCCCGGGTTTCCCACAGATCTTCAGACGCAATTCATGGCTCTTCTCGCCATTGCCGACGGAACGAGCATAATAACGGAGAATATCTTTGAGAACCGCTTCATGTTCGTCGGTGAACTCAATAAAATGGGCAGTGATGTAAGGACGGAAGGGCGCCATGCAGTAATAAGGGGTATCCCACGTTTAAGCGGAGCCGACGTCAAGGCGCCTGATCTTAGGGGTGGCGCCGCGCTTGTGGTGGCCGGTCTCGCCTCTGAAGGCACCACCGAGGTATCAGATGTTTACCATATCGACCGCGGATACCAGGATTTCGAGAACAAGCTTCGGATTCTCGGCGCCGATATTGAGCGCAAAAATAAATTGGTTAATGGGTGAGTCGGTGAGTCGGTGAATCACTGGTAATTTACTTGCATCTTCGCCGGGTCGACGAGCTCGATCCAGGTTTGGCCTCGGTTAAACTCGATCTCGTTGCCGTTTATATCGTAGAAGCGGGTTAAATCGGTGAGTGACGGCCGCTGCCAGGTGGCCTGAATGGCCACTCCATCCTGGAATACAATCCCCTGACCAGTCCCTATTAGGTCAGCTTTCATTCTTCCCTTTGGGTCATTTGCGATATGCGCAATGGACACGTACTGGATGACGATATTCTTTGGTGCGATCTGCTGATTAGAAACGCTATCGATGTGCGGCTTTCTCGCCATGAAGCGCTTGTAGCTGTTGGTCTTCCGGTCGTACTCGTAATGGACACGAAATGCTGGCCTTGAAAAGTTGATATCAACGGTTGCGGTGTCAGGTCGCACCGCGAGCGGTTCGTCATCTTTGAAGCTGGGCTTTTGGTAGAACACCTCTGTATCGTATTTGCGTTTTACCGCTTTCTTCCAGAGATTTTCGGTTGAGGTATAAAGGTTGTGCGGTGCCCTTCGCCCTCTGATGCGCCAGTAGGCGTCGCCGTTAGCAAACTCATCAAGGGTGGCAACGCCAAGTCTTCGCATGTAGCTGTAGATGGTAGCCGGGCCACCACAATGCGCGTAGAGAGCATTGTACTGTTGGGCTAGGTTGACGTAGTACTCCCTCGCACTTCTCACCGGGCCGACGGTGTCTGCATCATTATGCAGGAATATTGCCATAAATCTGGTTATCCCGCCCTCAGCTACCGTTTCATATACGATGCATGCTTTAGTAAGACTTGATTGCGGCCGCGCATCGACGTGATTCTCGATCATTATGGCAAGCGGCCGCCTCAGGCTATTCTGCTCTGTAGTGGCCTCGCCATCAAGTGGGCAGCGAAACTTTGGCTCAGGTGGAACCGGTATGGTTGTCGTCGTTGTTTCCGCGAGCTCGTATATATTAGGGGAAGGTACGAGCGGCCAGTAAATAACAGCGGTTGCTGAGATCAGCATTAGCAATGAAAGTTTTAAGGCAATTATAAGAGTTTTTTTCATCGTCTAAATGCAGCCCTCAAACAGTTCTTCATTCGAGCCTCGTTTTGGACACCCTGATAGCATAAACCCACCAGGGCATATTAGTCAACCTTTATAGATTCCAACCATAGCTGTGGTTTGATTAATATTGGAAAAAACGCTACTATCGTTAAAAGATTGCTATATGGAGGAAGTGCTCGTGCTCGGAATCGAAGAGATACAAAAAATCATTCCCCATCGCTATCCGTTCCTTCTTATTGATAAAATAATCGAATATGAACCGGGGAAGAAAGCAAAGGGCCTTAAAAACGTAACGGTAAATGAGCCGTTTTTTAATGGACACTTTCCTGATTATCCGGTAATGCCGGGTGTTCTTGTCGTGGAGGCTTTGGCCCAGGTTGGAGCGGTTTCAATGCTAAGTCTTGAGGGGAATAAAGGTAAAATGGCTTTTTTCGCCAGAATAGATGGATTTCGCTTCAGGAGGCAAGTTGTCCCTGGAGACCAGTTGATACTTGAGGTAGAAATAACGAGATCGAAGGGCTCCATTGGAAAAGGTAAGGCGACCGCCTCGGTTGATGGTGAAATCGTTGCCGAGGGAGAATTAATGTTCGCCATAAAGTAGTACACCACTGCGCTTGCATTGATTAAATCCATCACTGTGAGGAGCGGCAGCGACAATGCGATCTACTGCTTAAAGTGAGATTGCTTTGTTCGCTATGACGAACTCACAATTGCTCTCAATGCAACTTATAACACGTGATGATATTGTAGTAATATAAGCGGGAGTTGATCATACGATGTCTCTAGCAGATAAGGTAACAGCGAAAAGCGCCGAGGTTGGTATAATCGGCATGGGGTATGTTGGCCTTCCACTGGCGGTGGCGGTTGCTGGAACGGGGCTCAAAGTTGTAGGTATCGACATGGATAAAGAAAAAGCGGCGAAGATAAACCGCGGCGAGAGCTATATCCCTGATGTCGAATCCGCGCAGCTGTCAAGCCTAGTTAAAGATGGTCTTCTTAGTGCAACGACCGAATTTTCCGTCCTTGGCAGAGTAGATATCATCAGTATCTGCGTTCCAACCCCTCTAAGCGATACGCGTGAGCCCGATATAAGCTACGTACGCTCGGCTGCAAATGAGATCGCAAAGTACTTACGGGCCGGCCAGCTCGTCATACTTGAGAGCACGACCTATCCAGGGACGACCGAGGAGGTAATACTCCCGATCCTTGAGGAGAGTGGTTTAACGGTCGGCAAGGATTTTTACCTCGCCTTCTCGCCGGAGAGGGTTGATCCTGGAAACAAAAATTTTGGCATGCACAACACGCCTAAGGTTGTCGGCGGTGTGACCGCCAACAGCACCGATCTTGCAGCGTTGTTTTATTCGCAATTTGTGCAGATGATAGTACCAGTATCTTCAACCAAGGCAGCGGAGATGACCAAACTTCTTGAGAATATCTTCCGCTGCGTTAACATCGCGCTTGTAAATGAGCTAATGCTGCTCTGTGATCGGATGGGCATAAACATATGGGAAGTTATTGATGCCGCCTCATCGAAGCCATTCGGCTATATGCCGTTCTTTCCAGGCCCCGGCTTAGGCGGCCATTGTATCCCGATCGATCCATTCTACCTCTCCTGGAAGGCGCGCCAGTACGATTTCCACACCGAGTTCATAGAACTCGCCGGGAAGACGAATGAGAACATCCCGTACTATGTGGTAGCGAAGGTGGGTGAGGCGCTTAACTCGCACGAGAAGAGCGTTAAAGGATCGAATATTCTCGTCCTCGGTCTTGCGTATAAGAGGGATATAGGTGACACCAGGGAATCCCCTGCGCTTAAGATTGTAAGCCTCCTCGAAAAGCTCGGCGCACACATCAGGTATCATGACCCCCATGTCGATGAGGAGATCATCGATACAAAAACCTATAGGTCGGTTGATCTTACACCTGAAATCGTCTCTAATAGCGATTGTGTACTTGTGGTAACCGACCATTCTTCGGTAGACTATAGCATGGTTGCCGAAAACGCAAACCTCATCGTCGACGCTAGAAACAGGCTAAAGAATTTTATTGGAAATCACATCGTTCGAATATAGCGGGGGAAACAATTGGTTAACATAGGAGTTATTGGTTACGGTTACTGGGGACCGAATCTGGTCCGCAATTTTGAGCAGATGCCCGAGAGTAACCTGGTGACATGCTGCGACCTAAATCCGGATAACCTCAAAAAGGTAAAGGCATTATATCCAGAGGTTGAGGTTACAAGGGAGGTTGAGGATGTTTTAACTAATCCATCGATCGATGCGGTGGTTATAGCAACCTCTGCCGTTACCCATTACGAACTGGCAAAAAGGGCGCTTCAAGCTGGTAAGCACGTGATGGTTGAGAAGCCGTTGACCCTGGATAGCGCCACATCGCGGGATCTTATAGAGATAGCCGATAAGGCGGGATGCATTCTTATGGTCGGGCACTTGCTCGAATATCACCCGGCCGTCGATTATGTAAAAAGTTTGATCGACTCAGGCGGCCTCGGTGATATCCAGTACCTGTACACGCAACGGTTGAATCTCGGTCAGGTGAGAAAAGATGAGAATGCGCTATGGAGCCTAGCGCCGCATGATATCTCTATCATGTTTTACCTCCTTGGGGGCAAGGAGCCAGTTGAGGTTTCCGCCCGGGGTTCATCGTATATCACCGAGGGCGTTGAAGACGTCGTATTCTGCTCCGTCGCCTTTAGCGATAAGGTGCTGGCGCATATTCACGTAAGCTGGCTCGACCCGCATAAGATACGAAAGATCACCGTCGTTGGCAATAAGAAAATGGCGGTCTTCGACGATATGGAGAGCTCTGAGAAGGTGCGTATCTACGACAAGGGCGTGGGCAGTAATCCTGATTATCGCGCCTACGGGGAGGATTTAACCTTACGGTTTGGTGACATTACAATCCCAAGCATCAAGATGAAAGAGCCTCTTAGGTCTGAGTGCGAGCATTTCATCGAATCCGTACAGAACGGTCAACGCCCCAGAAGCGATGGATATGATGGATTGCGGGTGGTAAAGGTACTTGAGGCTGCACAGTCATCCCTTAAGAATGGCGGAAAGCCTGTTAAGATAGCGGAGGGTTAGGCGTGAGCACATTTATTCACGAAACTTCCAAGGTTCCCCAGAATATAAAAATTGGAGAAAACGCCGTCATACTTGCGGCTGTAGAGCTAGCAGACGGTGTTGAAATTGGCCACAACGTCGTCATACACGCTGGGACAAAGCTAGGCAGGGGCACTGTTATCGGCGATGGTGCAGTGATAGGCAAGCAACCAAGACTCGCAAAGACCAGCAGTCTCTCCTATAGCGATCCCTTTGAGCCCCCTAAGGTTGGGGAGAACTGCTCCATCGGTGCCGGGGCGGTCGTGTATGCCGGCTCTACTGTCGGGGATAACACCATGATTGCAGATCTTGCTTCGGTAAGGGAGAATTGTACGATAGGCAACTTTTCGTTAGTTGGCCGGGGTGTCTGCATAGAGAATGGCGTCACCATCGGTGATTACACCAAGGTACAATCAAACGCATACATAACTGCATATACTACTCTAGAGGATAGGGTATTTATAGCACCATGCGTTACCACCACAAATGATAATTTTATGGGGAGAACCGAGAAGCGGTTCAAGTTAGTAAAGGGCGCCCATGTAAAGAAGGGTGCTCGGGTTGGAGGTAATTCAATACTGCTTCCCGGCATTACTATAGGCGAGGAGGCTTTCGTTGCGGCGGGTTCCGTCGTTACAAGAGACGTTCCCCCAAGAAAACTCGTAATGGGGGTTCCTGCACGGATAGTGAGGGACGTTCCGGAAGAGGAACTATTGCAAGAGTAGGGTTCAGAGGCCAGGATCCAGGGTCCAGGGGTGTGGGCAAGAGGTGTGGGTACTGTCTTGAGGTGCCAAGGTGCGAATGACCAGTGGCCAATGAGTGGGTAGGAAGTGTAGGTAGAGTTACCCAGTGCTGTAGGGGTGGACCTTGCGTCCACCCGGTAGTTGCCCGATTCATCGGGCGGACTCTAGCAGTGCTGCAGGGTGTAGGTAGAAGATGAGAGATCAGCCACTAGCCAATGAAGATACATCATTCCCCTCCCTTGATGGGAGTGCTCTAAATTGTCCCCTCCCCCTCGATGGGGGAGGGCTAGGGTGGGGGTGAATACCCTCATCTCATACCCACATGCTGATAGCTGATGGCTGATAGCTATCAAAGCTTGATGGCGTAGAAGGGCACAGGACAAGATCGATAAGAGGACCCTGGTCCCCGGACCCTAACATAAACAAGGAGGCTTTTCATGTCCATCCCGTTGCTCGACCTTAAGGCGCAGTATAACTCGATACGAGAAGAGATAGAGTCAGAAGTTCTAGGCACACTACAAAGCGGTCAGTATATCCTCGGACCAAAGGTTGAGGAGTTTGAGAGGGCCATAGCCGACTATTGCGGCACAAAGTATGCGGTCGGTGTTGCGAACGGTACCGATGCACTGGTTCTTTCGCTCGATGCAATCGGCGTTGGTCCGGGTGACGAGGTGATAACCAGCCCATTTACCTTTTACGCAAGTGCCGAGTCGATATCAAGGCTTGGCGCTAAACCGGTATTCGTTGATATCGATTCTCAGACCTATAATTTAGTCCCTGACCAGATTGAGGCAAAGATAACTCCCCGGACTAAGGCGATAATGCCGGTGCACATATTCGGTCAGCCAGCGGAGATGGATGCGATAAATGAGATTGCAGCCAGGCACAATATCAAAGTGATTGAGGATGCCTGCCAGGCCATCGGCGCGGAGTATCATGGAAAGAAGGTGGGCTCGCTTGGAGACGCCGCCTGTTTCAGTTTCTTCCCGAGCAAGAATCTAGGAGGCGCTGGTGACGGTGGCTGCATGGTGACGAACGACGAAGAGCTGGCATCTAGAGTAAAAGCGCTTAGACAACATGGTAGTACGAAGAAGTACTACCATAGTTTAGTTGGCTATAATAGCCGCCTGGATGCTATCCAGGCTGCTATATTATCGGTGAAACTGAAATATATCGATACCTGGAATGACCTGCGGCGACAGAAGGCGAACTATTATAACGAACTATTTTCGGAGATGGAGATTGTAACTCCAGTAGAGCGAGCACATGTAAAGCATGTTTACCACCTCTATATCATAAGAGTGCCAAATAGGGCAGACATCGAATCCGCACTAAAAGCGGAGGGGATCGGCTGTGGTGTATACTACCCGGTCCCGCTTCACTTACAGGATGTTTACCAGGATCTCGGCTATAAAGTCGGTGATTTACCGGTGAGCGAGGCGGCATCGCATGAGACGCTGGCAATCCCTCTTTATCCTGAATTAAAAACCGAGGATATGCAGAAGATCGCCGATTTAGTAAAACAAAATGTTGCCAAGCTCTCTCCCCACCCAATAAGATGAGGTTAGAGTTCGTATGCTAAAAATTGCAACAATTGTTGGAGCAAGGCCGCAGTTTATAAAGAGCCTACCCGTATCAAATGAGATTCGAAAGAACTGCCACGAGGTCTTGATCCATACCGGCCAACACTATGACCGTAACATGTCTACGATATTCTTTGAGGAGATGGGCATCCCTGAGCCTGATTATAATCTCGGCGTTGGGTCGGGAAGTCAAGGGGAACAGACCGCCCAGATGCTTGCGCGGATAGAATCGGTCTTGGTTGAGGGGGAGCCAGATGTAGTGCTCATCTATGGCGATACCAACTCGACGCTTGCAGGTGCACTTGCAGCCTCAAAACTGCATATCCCGGTGGCTCATGTGGAAGCGGGCTTGCGCTCCTTTGATAAGAAAATGCCGGAGGAGATCAACAGGATAGTAGCCGATCACGTGTCGGATATACTTTTTTGTCCAACGCAGACGGCGGTTAATAACCTTAAGAACGAGGGTCTGACCAGAGGAATCGAGTTGGTCGGCGATGTCATGTACGATGCAGCGCTCCATTTTGGCAGAGTTGCAGAGGGGCGATCGGGTATCCTCGATAAACTGGATTTGCAGCCGAAGGGATACTTGCTGGCAACGATTCACCGCTCGGCAAATACCGATGAGGTCGAGAACCTAAGGGTCCTACTTGAAACTTTTGTTGAAGCGGGAGAGAGGATCATCTTCCCCGTTCATCCGAGAACTAGAAAGGTGATAGATAATGCCGGCCTCAACGACATCATCGAAGGCTCAAGCGTTCGGTTAGTCGACCCGGTGGGTTATATCGACTTTCTAAAACTCGAGAAGAATGCGGCGAAGATATTGACCGATTCTGGTGGCGTGCAGAAGGAGGCCTTCTTCTTTGCGGTGCCCTGTATCACCCTCCGCGATACCACCGAGTGGATAGAGACGGTCGACAGTGGTTGGAACGTGTTAGTCAACGTTAACAAGGAGCTTTTGCTGAATCAGATCAGCGAATTTAATCCTTCTGGAGAACCAGCGGCGTTATTTGGCGATGGTAAAGCCTCTCTTTATATAGCACAACGGTTAACAACTCTCTAACACAGCGTTATAATGCTATTTGTGCCTAACTAATCGTAGCAATGTGGGAGTAAAAATTGGCAGCAGATATACCTGGTAAGGGATACCTAAAAATATGGATAGACATAACCAATACCCCGCACGTTCTTATCTTTCGACCTATCATAAAAGCCTTTAAGGAGCAAGGGCATGAGGTATTTGTCACCGCACGCGAATTTGCTCAGACTAGCCAGCTGCTTGATCGTTTTGGTATTGAACATACCCTGATCGGCAGACACCAGGGAAAAGAGATCTATCGTAAGGCCTACGGCCTGGTCAGCCGCACGAGCAGGCTCATGGGGTATGCAGCGGGGAAGAGGTTTAATCTCGCAGTAAGCCACGGATCAAATGATTGCGCAGTGGCATCATTCTTCTTGCGCATCCCCCACGTTACCATGTTTGATTATGAATTCGCCAAGGCAATGCACAACATCAACCTGCGAGTTTCCACCAAGGTGTTGATTCCTGATGCGATACCATCGGAGCCGCTTTATGAGTATGGTGGCACCGATGAGAAGATCGATAAGTACCCAGGCCTTAAGGAAGAGTATTACCT
>DASQQM010000135.1:0-2501 GCA_035643475.1 Anaerolineae bacterium
CGGCAGAGGGCTGACAGCATTAATTGAAGAGCGAAAGAAAAAGCAGGAGGAATATGAGCAGCTTGATCCGCCTGATGTAATTGTAGATGAAACCCCACAACCTAAAACTGTTGTTCAGGAAGTCTCCGGAGGGATATTAAAAGGTATTGGGGTGGCCGCTGGGCAGGCTACTGGAACTGCCAGGTTAATTAACCATCCAAAAGAAGGCCATCTTCTTCAACCGGGGGAGATACTGGTGGCGCCATCTACTGACCCAGGTTGGACACCCCTGTTTTTGAGAGCCTCAGGACTCATTATGGAGGTAGGTGGCTCTTTATCCCATGGGGCGGTTGTTGCCCGGGAGTATGGCATACCTGCTGTGGTTAATGTTCCGGGAGCGATGAAGGCATTGCAGGATGGTGAAATGGTCACGGTAGATGGAGATGAGGGCAAGGTCTACCGCTCAGTGCTTGCAAGAGAATTAGTGGAATAACGGATTCATAGGTATTAATAGGGTTAATTATATCAGGTCAATAAGCACGATTTTCCAGAAGATCGATAAAGACCTCGGGTCGCATATCTGTGCGAATGCACAGCATAGTACCGACACCCGCGCAACAGGGCCCTGACGAAGGTGCTTACACACTGGGTGGGGCGGGGGGAGACGAGGCAACTGATTCAAGCAGTTGGGTGCTGATGCCGAGTAGCAAGGTGGCGAGCGCGAGGACAACTGCCGCAACTAAGGTGAGAAAAATGGAGGAAAACAGCGCGAACAGCGCACCGAGGACGCCAAGCAAGATGACAGCACGCCATGCACCCGGACGATTCCGTTGCCAGATCGCGATAAGTGCCGCCAAGGCAAGCGAAATGACCACCAGCCAATACCAGTAGCCAGTGCTTTCAGTCGTCCAGTCATAGTAAGTCTTAGCAGAGATGATAGCTACCAACGTGCCTGCGATTCCGACTATCCTCGCCGCATGTAAGTGTGCACGTGGCAGCTCGAGTTGGGTGTCGCCGGCGTGACGCCGAAGCCATAGCGCATCGAGAAGCCCCAGATGATGCCGCCTATCGCCAACCAGTATGCAAGAGCCCAAGGGACGTAGTAGCTACGCCTCCTGCGCCAAGCATAGTAGGCTGCAGGGATGAGCACGACGGCAAGCAACGGCGTGAGCCTAATCAGAACTTCAGTCAACACGTCCACTCGCAACGCCCTCCTAAGATCACTCTAGCACCGGGAGCACAATCGGTTTGCTCAACATTGTTTATACCGATCCATATAATACACTAAATATCCTACCGGTGCTATGTAAGACGCCTACAGGAATGCATCAATTGCAACTATATTTAATGCTAGGAGTGGCTGTTTAGATAAAGCCCTTCTTTACCACGGCATCTTGTAGAGATCGGCTGTAACCCTCCTTGATAACCTTTAAACATGTCCTTGACCGTTTGAGTACCGCAGCCACCCTCCTTTGGATTCCCGTATAAGAAAAGATTAAACCAGTGCTTTTAAACTCTCAGTAGCATCCCATGGGAATTTAGAAATTTCTTGAGAATCATTCGAAGGCTTTTATACCTCAACTAACTTAAGTATTAACACGTTGACCAACTGAACGATTGTAAGGTAGCCTGAGATGATGGATAATACAGGTATCATTTCTAGTTTAAGTATGGGAATTCTACGTAATCTAACGTGCCCATGTATACTGCTTCAAGTAGCACCTCACAGGGGTATTGGTGAAAAGGACCAGGCTGTAAGAGGAAAAGGAAGGCAAAACCATGACAAAAGAGTGGGGTAGGTCCTTACTGGTCTTGGGTCTTATTATGGTGGTAGTCGCATCAGCTGCCATATACGGCTGCACAAAGGATCCAACCGACGCTACCGATTGTGAAAAATTCGATACCTCAAGAGACCCCTGGGAGGAGATGAGGCAACAGAGCACTCCTTTTAACATAGCTGTTATAACACAGGATAAGACATGGATCCCAAAACTCAAAAAGAATAGGTATCCTGAGGTAAACAAATCAGCCCAATTCAGGTTAGTTCTCCCAGAACACGTTAAAGCTCCAATCCCTGCTGATGCGGTTTGGGTCATGAAAGATCAGCATGAAGCAGCACTTGATACCACTACTGCCCTACACATAGCACTTGAGCAATTTGCACGAGAAACCAAGCCAGTGGTACTTTTGGGTTTTAAGGATACCAATAAGTTAGCAAGAGCCTTCGGTGATCCAACTCAGAATAGCCCGATTGAAGACGTTCCTGACTCTGGGATGTTAGTCTCAACTGTAATATTTCACGATCCAGACGTCCCGGCTGTTTATCTTCTGCATATTGAAGCCTACAAAGATTGGGATTACCGTATAAGGCGTGTGTTAGAGAGCACATGGATGGTTCGATAAAGGTCAAGAAGATAGGCACAAAAGCTGTAAGAAGGATATAACAGATATCGGCTCTAAGTACCACGTTGATGGCTGCCAGTATCTCTCAAACAGCAAGATTGCAATAACCTTGGGTTGGG
>DASQQM010000136.1:0-16720 GCA_035643475.1 Anaerolineae bacterium
CCGGAAATGCCAATATACCGACCGATATGTTATGCAGGGAGTTTATTATATCTCCTACCGCATTCTGAAGCGACGCCTCTGATTTGGCGGTTGTACGTAAAACCCTTACGCTATATGCTTCATCTTGCTGGAATTTTGAGCGCAGCCAGGGTACGGCATCCTGCTCTATCATCGCTTCCATCTCCCTAGGTACCCCAGGGAGCGATATAATAAACTTACCATTTACGTCCAGGATAATACCCGGTGCGCTTCCTAATGTCGGAATTATTGCCTTAGCCCCGGTCGGGAGATACGCCTGCCGGTACGCAATGCGCGGGAGTGGTGTGGATCGTTTACCATATCGTTCTTCGATAATCTGCGCCAGCCACGAGTGGTATTCAAGTTGGCAGCCTGCGGCCTCACAGATGGCCTCTCTCGTTATATCATCGATGGTAGGCCCCAATCCTCCAGTGATTATGGCACCATCTCCATGTTCAAGTGATTCTGTAATTGCCCTGGCAATCAATTCTATATTGTCAGGTACGCTTATATGCCGGCTGCAGGTGTATCCTTCTCGCCCCAGCCGCTTGGAGATGTATGGTGCATTTGTGTTGACGGATAATCCGAGCGTTAGCTCAGAACCGACCGTTATAATCTGATATTGCATGGATATAACCTCGTATATAGTGTAACAAAAAAATTAAAGACGTGTGGTAGAAGGGATTTAACTACGCTGTACTAGTAGCCTTCCTATCATCGTTTCTAGCTTCTGGGTTATGCAGTGCCTGATTGTTGAGAATCTTCCATGACTTGATGAAGTAATCTACCCCCGACACGATTGTAAGAATGATTGCAATCAGCATAAATATCCAGCCTAATGATTTGCCAAAGATCGCGAAGGGGATACCGACCATAATCGCGATTATAGCGATTATCTGGGATACTGTCTTCGCCCGCCCCCACCCACTTGCTGAAATGACCTTGTTCTCGGCGAGGGCTACCAGTCGTAACCCAGAAACGGCGAACTCACGAGCTATAACAACTACCGCGACCCAGGCGGAGAGCCTTCCCAGTTGCACAAGGGAGATTAATGCGGCCGACACCAGTAACTTATCGGCAAGCGGATCGATCAGCTTGCCAAAGACGGTAACCTGCGCCTGGCTTCTCGCGACGTAGCCATCGATAGTATCAGTAAAAGCTGCAACTGCAAAAATGACCGCCGCTATATACGATCCTACCGGCTGGGGAGCCGCAAGAAGAAAACCCATAAATATGGGCACGAAGAGTATGCGGGTAATCGTTATTCTATTTGCTAGGCCCATGCATTACCCTCCCGTAGAAGTCACAGCCATCAAACTCATCCAGGGCGACCTTGACTATATCACCCGGTTTTACCTCGCCGGTTACATAAATAACGCCATCCACCTCCGGTGCCTGCCACCAGGCCCTGCCCTCAAACAGGTCTGCCTCTGGGTCTACCTCTCTCTCGATGAGCACATCGAATATTTTACCGACTCTGTTTTCACTTCGCCGTTGGCTTATTAAATCCTGCAAAGCAGTTAATTGATGATACCTTTCTTTTATGATATCCTCGGGGACCTGGTTATCTAAGACCGCTGCCGCGGTTCCTTCTTCCGCCGAGTACTCAAAAATGCCGGCATAGTCCAACTCGGCATTTTTAATAAATTCGATAAGCTCGTCAAAATCGTCCTCCGTCTCGCCAGGGAAGCCGACGATAACGGATGTCCTGAGCGTTATCTCAGGTATTGAGCGACGAAGCCAGGCGATCTGGGCAAGATAATCAGACCCTGCCCCATTGCGGTTCATCGCCCGTAATATTTTGTGGCTTGCATGCTGAAATGGGATATCGAGGTAGGGAACGATGAGGTGGTCCCTTTTTATAGCATAAATGAGGTCGTCTTCTATGGTGTATGGTTGAAGGTAAAGCAGCCGTATCCACTCTATATTATTGAATCCAGTAAGTGAATCAAGCAGGCCAATCAACCGCTTTCTCCCATAAATATCATACCCGTACCTGCCGGTATCCTGAGCGATGAGGTTGATCTCTTTCACGCGGCCATCATCGAGCTGATGTGCTTCCGCAATAACCTTTTCTAGCGGCTTGCTTCGATATCTTCCCCGTATGAACGGGATTGCACAGTAGGAGCACTTGTTATCGCAGCCATCTGCGATCTGCAGGTATGCAGATGGTAGCCCAGAGAGCACCCGTTCTGGGTACTCTGTGAAACTGCGGGACGGCGGCGTTTTCTTACCGTTGTCAAATACTCCAGCGTTGATCATTTCCGCTATATTCCACTCCTTGGCTAAACCGACTAGTGCATCGATCTCGGGGATTTCACTGGCGAGCTCATCATGGTACCTCTGCACAAGGCAGCCGGTAACGATGATTTTCTTCTGGTGCGCGTCATTTTTGAGTGCGGTTAGCTCAAGGATGGTGTTGATGGATTCCTGCTTTGCGGTCTCAACAAAGCCGCAGGTATTAACGATGATATAATCCGCATCTCCGGGATCTTCCAAAAGAGTTATGCCATTTTTCACAAGCGAGCCCTTAATATGCTCGCTATCTACAGAGTTCTTTGCGCAGCCTAAGGTAACAACCGTTGCTTTTTTAGACAAACTGCACTTTCCTCCTATTTAATAACTCTCAGAATTGAATTATACAGGGTATAATGCCCGGAGACCAGAGTACAGCATCTACGATGCTGTACTAGAGAGTAGAAAATAGATAGTAGAAAGTAGATTGAATTATTGTGGCAGTATAAAGATATCTCACAGTGCCCCTCCCCCTTGAGGGTGTAGGGTGGGGGTGGGGTTATTAGCTTAAAGCATTTTCTATTCGGTCGATTCTCGATTATCGATTCTCGAAATTATTGCTTACCGATTGATCTGTGATGGAGCATTAGACCTGAAATCAAAGTATTGGCTGAAGTATCCCCTGTGTCTTACAATGCTACAGGTGGGCAATGAACCAGTCTCCAGCAAGGCGTGCGACTTCCTCTAACGCGCCTGGTTCTTCAAACAAGTGCGTTGCTCCTGGGATTATCTGCAATTTTTTTTCAACGCGAATTTCTCTTAAAGCCTCTTCATTGAGCTCTATAACCGGCAAGTCGTTGCTGCCTACAATGAGAAGTGTCGGCGCATCAACCCCGGGCAGTGCTGATCCTGCTAAATCAGGGCGCCCACCCCTTGAGACGATGGCATAAACAGTACCTGGGTTTATGCTGGCAGCAATGAGCGCTGCAGCTGCGCCGGTACTTGCTCCGAAATAGCCGATTTTTAGGTTGTTGGTCGAGGGATTTTCGGTTATCCATTTTGTGACCTTGGCCAGACGGTCAGCAAGCAGTCCGATGTTGAACCTAAGCTCAGCGGTTATCATATCGATCGATTCTTCCTGCTCGGTTAAGAGGTCAAACAGTAATGTGGCGAGGCCGGCGTCTCTGAGCACCTTAGCAACAAACCTGTTCCTGGGGCTAAAACGGCTGCTTCCACTTCCATGGGCAAATAGTACTATTGCCCGGGCGCCCTCTGGTATATCCAGGTTTCCCTGCAGATTGATGTCATCAATCGGGATTGTGATTTCGCTTTTATGCAAATTCTTCTTAATTTTATCTACGGCTTGCATGCTTGTTTGTCTGTTGGCCTCAAGGGTGTTGAAGCCTGCATGAGGCGTAACAATCACATTAGGTCTTTCCAAAATGTTATAAGGATCACGCGCCTCTTTACTAGCTGCCTCGAATTCCTTACCTTCAGCCCGGTACCAACCATCAATCGCAATACCGCTGATAATGCCTGCTTGAAGCGCCCATGCGAGACTTTTTTCATCTATTAGCCCTGGACGCGCCGTATTTATTATGAAAGGCTTATTCCTCATCAGGGCAAATTGTTCCTGGCTTATTATTCCCTCTGTCTTGCCCCGAATCAGGGGTACATGTAGGGAGATAATATTGCTTTCGCCAATAAGATTATCTAAAGGTAGGAATTGAGCACCGGTTTCTTTTTCGAGAGCCTCGTTAGCCCCCCTCGCCTCGTAATAAAAGATCTTAGAAGCTATGCCTTTAAGTTTCTGGACGACTAGTGTTCCTATCCTACCCGAGCCGATGACACCAACATTCATGCTGGAAAGCTCTCTGGCGGTATAATGGGGCCATCTGCCTGATTTAACCTCCGTAGAGAGCCAATCGAGCCTTCTTACAGACCCAAACATGAGCGCTACTGTCATCTCAGCCACCGCATTGGCATTGATCCCTACGGGTTCTACCGGTATACCACGGTTCTTAAGCAGATCGATTGCCGCTTGCTCGAAATATGTCTCAGGTTGAACCCCGAAGAAGACTATGAGCTTCAGCTTTTCGGCCTCCGATGATGCAACTACGTCTTCGGTGATATACTCATCGTTTGCCATGATGTAAACCGAGACGTCTGTTAAGTGTTCTCTGAGAACCATATTGCTCTCAACGGTAGGTAGCTCTACTATGTTGTAGCCTTCGCGTTGCAGCTGCTCAATTGCACCCCTATCGAATACGGTACCAGTAATTAATATATTGATGTCCTTAGCTAGCATGGTATAACTCCCCCTAACATTCGACCTGTCCATCCTCAGTGATACCGTAAGGTATAACTTCATCACCAGGTTTGAATAATGTGCTCGGCCGTCCTGGCTGCCAGGGCTTGAGCTGTAAGAGTTGGGTTCACCGCGCCCGAGGTCACAAATATTGGTGTTCCAGCGATGAAGAGATTTGGGATATCGTGGGTCCTACCATAGGAGTCTACAACAGAGGTTTTCGGGTCGTTTCCCATGCGACAGCCGCCCATTAAGTGCGCTGATACCGGAGCATCAAAAATTTCCCCTGCCCCCGCTGCCTCCATGATATCCCGTGAAAGCCTTAAACCTCGCTTGATAAGTTTCCTATCGTTTTCACCATATTTAAAATAGACGATTGGAATCGCAAGTCCACGCTCGTCCACCTCATCCGTCAGCTCAACCCTGTTTCGCTCACTCGGCAGCACCTCGCCGATTATGCCGTTTCGCATATAGTAGTTGTAGTCTCGCATGAAATCGATGAGCTTTTTACCCCATAGGTCGCGCCTGGAGTTAACGGCAAGACTTGCGAAACTTATGGGCCGTGCGCCGTACGGGGCGATACTGAATCCGCGCTTGTAATCATTTTTAGGGTCGGTTTCATAGAAATCCTGCGTTATCACAGTTATCGGAGGATTGCGGTATGGGCGCACTGACCCTTTGAACTTCGCGTACACCAGGTGGTCGGAGTGGACCATGAGGTACTTACCGACCAACTCCGAGGAGTTGGCGAGCCCATTAGGGAAGTCCTGGCTGGCAGAGGCCAGAAGAAGCCGCGGAGTCTCAATCACAAATGCGGAGAGTATAACAACTTTTGCCTCGATACGCTCTTTTCTCTTTCCCCTATAATACTCCGCGCCGAGGGCCTTGCCCTCTTTATCGGTAAGTATTCTGGTTACAAAGGCATTATCGATAATCTTGGTTCCGTGCTTTTCAGCCTTCGGGATGAAGTTAAGCAGGGTAAACGATTTGGCTAAAGGCTTGCAACCCTGCACACAAAAACCGCGATTGGTGCAGGGTTCCCGGTTAAACCCCCATGGGTCAGCGTAATATGCGGTAATCAGTGCCAGGGGACAAACGGCAGTTTTAATTCCTAGCTTCTTACACCCATCGATGAATTTATACGCTTGGCAGTCAAGCTCATGCTCCGGCTGCGGGTAATTGCCTTTCCCTTCCCAGGGCCAGTCGCGTGGTCCCGCGACAGGAAGCTCGCGCTCGATCACATCGTAATAAGGGGCAAGATCATCGTAGCTTAACGGCCAATCCTCACCCACGCCATCTCGACTCCTTGTTCTGAAATCCGAAGGATGAAGACGAAGTGCCATCATGGTGTAATGGATAGTTCCTCCACCAACCGCTTTTCCAGATGTGGAGGCACCAATCCCGATTTTATTCTCCCCTGCGGATGCATTGACGCGTGGTCCATCCCAGAAGAGCTTCCTCATCTCCCACTCATCGGATGCCCAATCCTCTTCAGGATGCCAATAGGGGCCAGCATCCAAGCAGACCACTTTGAGGCCACCCTCGGCGAGCTGTCCTGCAAGAACTGAGCCTGCCGCGCCTGTTCCGATAATCAAGACATCATCCATGGGTTCCCTCCTCTAGCTCTGGCTCGTACCACATTCTTCCCTTACAACCAAGCTGGTAATAGCCATATGGGTATGCTGGCCCAGCAAACTTAATCTCATTCCAGCTCTGAGGAAAGGAATAGTAAATCGCTACTATGTCTTCGACAATGGTTCGAAAGAAGAGATCAGGGGGAAACTCCCAGATGCCGTCTTTTACCTCGGCCAGTGAAACTTTGCCAAGAAGATCCGCTATTTCATCCATTGAGAGGTCTAGGAAACCTTTACCAAAGCGTTCCCTCGCCTCTTCGTCTATAAACGCAAGGCCCTTTTTGTACATATCGGGTCGCCAGGGCAGATCGACCAGCCTCACGCCTTTCCTAAAGCTGCCCTCGAACTCGCGCCCCAAAACCTCCTTAATGGGGACGTTCTCCTGTGCGCCAGGAACTACCGCCTCAATTACTTTTTCGATCTTTCTCAATTCATCGTCATCGAAAAGTTGCTGAGTAGGGGTTGTTGCTATGCGCTCCTCAATCACCCTTCTTGTCGTGCGATCCCAGTGACCGCTTCGTGACATGACATCAAAGTCATCAACCACCAAATCATCCCCCGGTGCTAGAGCTTATATCGATTTCATCAGCATTGCCCCGCAAGCAGAAATAGCGCGATGCAAGCTCGTTATTCTTCCAAACCTGACAATTTGGACAGATACAGTTTTGATCCCCATCAAAGTCCCCACAATCGGTTTTTCCAATTGAGCAGTAGAGCCTAACCAGTGTCTTGGGATCGGACACCTGGCTTATATCCTGCGGTATTTGAGCTTGCTGGATTCTTCCCCAAGCACAGTTGCTGGCTCCCTGCACGGGGCATCCAGGGCAGAGACACATGGTAAGATTCTGCGTGCTGAATTCGACTCTCGGCATTCGCATCCCGCTTCATAACGACCGGTTTTATAACACCCTGGCGCCTTTTGAACCTCGATTTAAAGTCCTCAAGCTAAAATCTGGTCTATCGTCAAACTCAGGGATCTCGCAAAAGACCACTGTTGTTTCCCTAAGGAAATCACTGCATTGGTATTTAAAGTAATGATCACGGCGCACATCGCGTGCCTTTTCCACACTGCTCTACTGTGACCAGTTGAGCTGTGTTGACATGTCGCTAAACTACGCTATCGAGTCTTTACCCGGCGTGTTTAGCCTTAAACAATGGGATTATCCAGGGTGAGATATATTCATGTGCTGTAACTTTAACCACACATAAAATGAGTTACAGTTCATGGTTTAGGCGATTCGAAGAACTTTCGTCAAATAAAGAACCTTATTGATATCTACAGGATATTGGCTTGAGCGCTGATTCTCACCAATATTTATGAGCCGCTTATACACGCTAAATTTAGAGGAAGGCAGTAGACTTTCAATAAACGGGAGGCCCGGCGCATAATAGAGACTTCCATTCAGTCTCAGCGAGCGCAAAACCTCTATCATTTTTTGGGCATAATCCCCTGGCCTTCCATCTACCCTTAAATGATGGTGAATAAAGTGGTTGGAAAACGCCATGTGTGAGATTATTGTTCCCCAGCAATCAGGCTTAAAAGAGAACGTAAGCCAGTTTGCATCGATTAAATATGGGATTTCTCTCGCAATCCGATCTATCCCGAACACCTCAAGACCTTGTTTGTGCAGATAAGACACTAAACGCCCATTTTGCCCACATCCAATATGGGCTCTTTAAGGAGTGCTCCAGCCAATCCCAGTACCTGTTATTGTCGAAATCCAATATGCTACGCTCGGAAGGCCCCTCAGAGAGAATGTTCTTCCTACTGTTTATTTTGTATTGGTTGTCGCTATTAGAGGATTGTCTCTTTCATACCTTTTGCAATCGCTACTCTCTAAAGCGATGATGAAATCTTCAGCCTGATGGCTTCATTCTAAGAGATAGGTAAGTCGCTATTTACACAATTTATATAGCTTAAACCTCATCGGAAGAATGGAGAAGCAGCTCACTTGTGCTGTTTCCTAAGAAATGTCTCCGATTGGACTATATCTTAACCTCAAAGCGGTTGGGTGATGTGTATGTGAGCACAATATTGATATAAGGCTGGCTTGAAATAATGATAGACTCTCTGCCCCAAGTTTCCGACAAAACACCTATCTACCGGTAATTGGTAAATTGGAGCGGTAGGCCGAAGTCGTGCTCTTTGAGCATCGAGATCACCTTTTGGAGATCATCCTTGCTTTTCCCGCTGACTCTCACCTTAGTACCTTCTATCGCAACCTGCACCTTGAGCTTTGAATTCTTGATAAATTTGTTGATCTCTCGCGCCTTATCTGGGTCTATCCCCTGCTGGATATCGACTGTTTGGCGCACAGTGCCGCCCGATGCCTGCTCCGGTTTTCTGTAATTCAGGGCCTTAAGATCAATGCCGCGGCGGATGAGCTTTGTGTGAAGGACGTCCTGAACGCTCTTCAACTTATAATCGTCATCTGCATCGATGATGATTTGCGAATCAGTTTTGTTCCAGGTGAGCTTGCTTTTGCTGTTCTTAAAATCGTATCTCGTAGAAATCTCTTTATTCGCCTGGTTGACGGCATTATCAATCTCTTGCAGGTTTACTTCAGAGACGACATCAAACGAGCTATCTTTCGCCACTTGAACTCTCCTTCGTGAATGTTTTTACGGCAACTCCATTAACGGTCTCTAGCTGCGGAAGCCTTTTACCATTATACATAACCTCAAGACCGGGTGCATTTCCGACCCTCACCTGAATAGTTTCATCGGCTTTAAAAAGCTTCGATTCACCATCTGTAATTAACCCTTCAAACTTATTCTCTCCATCTACCTTAACCCTTACCCACGAGCCGGTATCGTTTATGCCGGTAAGCTTTACGGTAACATCGGTCTTCCCATTGTCTGTTGTCTTACTGTCGGGGATGGTGGTGCTCGTAGTATGTTTCTCTTGATCGGATACCGCATCCCCACGTGGCTCTGCATTATCGCTATCGGTTTCTTCATTGCCTATTACCGCACGCTTATGGGTTGTGCTTGTTGTTGTTGCCGCCACGGTTGTATCGGTGTTTCCTCTTGCTCTGATATCCCAGGCCTTTAGGGGTTGCTTATTGGATGAGCCTGATTGGAGGGCTCCCCACGCAATTAGCACGATGAATATGGCAGCAACTATACCAAACCCGATGATGGGCTTGAACCAGCGAGGCCGCTTCTTTGTAGCAATCCGCATATTTGCGGACATGTGGGCTACATCATAACTATTTTGCTGTTCATATAGCCCTTTGTACTGCTGAATTAACGGCCTTGGATCGAGCCCAAGATATATCGCATAGGTCTTAATAAAGCCCTTGGCATAGATATCCCCAGGAAGGGATTCAAAATCATCCCGTTCAAGGGCTTCAATATACCTCGATCTTATCTTTGTCCCTAGCTCTACCTCTTTAATGCTTTTTCCAAGCTCCCTTCGGGCTTCCGCTAGTACTTCGCCGATCGCCTCTGTCTGCATAATTACCCCCATAGGAAAGCTATAGATTGCTCTGACTCTAACTCTACTTATGTCACAACCGATATCACGATTTTTACATAACTTAGCACAAAAATCATGTGGATAAAAGAAAACCCTTACTTAACCACATATCGATGGGTACCTTAATGTGGAACTCTCTTTCCATCACCTATCAATGCTAAAATACTACTCTTCCTTCTCCATCAACTCGTCAAGCTCTTCCGGCGATATAAGAACTGCACGGGGCTTGCTTCCTTCATATGAACCGACTATACCTTTCGCCTCCATCATATCGACAAGACGGGCTGCCCTCGAGTACCCAAGGCGAAGTCGCCTTTGGAGCATTGAAACCGACGCCTGACCTGCGTTCACCACGACCTTTATCGCATCATTAAGCATCGGATCATCGTAATCATAACCGTATTGCGAGCGCTTGTCTTCAAGTATTTCCTGTCTGTATTCCGGCTTTGCCTGCTTCTTGCCGAATGTCGTAACCAGCTCGATCTCTTGTTCCGTTACAAATGCACCCTGAATTCGTACAGGCCGGGAAGTTGCCGGCGTTGAGTACAGCATATCGCCTTTGCCCACGAGCTTCTCAGCACCAGGGGTATCGAGGATGACCCTCG
Organism: Anaerolineae bacterium; assembly: GCA_035643475.1. Lineage (GTDB taxonomy): Bacteria > Actinomycetota > Aquicultoria > Aquicultorales > Aquicultoraceae > DASQQM01. The sequence goes on from DASQQM010000136.1 coordinate 10,282, forward strand.
AGTCGATCTGTGAAGAAACTGCAAACGCGATTCGGTGTGTTATGTTCGCCTTAATTAAACCCGTGATGATATCGGTCGATGGTCGCTGCGTCGCAACGATGAGGTGGATTCCCACTGCGCGGGCCAACTGTGCGATACGGACTATCGCATCCTCTACTTCGCCTGCCGCCACCATCATAAGGTCGGCCAACTCATCAATTACTATAAGCATGTAGGGCATAAGCTGTAGATCAGGGTCCTTGTTTTTTGCGATTGTGTTATTGTACTGGTTTATATTTCGCGCTCCGACCTCAGAGAGAACTTGAAACCTGTCTTCCATCTCGCCGACAGCCCAGGTCAGCGCCGTCGACGCCTGTTTTGGGTTGGTTATCACCGGCGTTATCAGGTGAGGGATATCGGCATAAAGGTTAAGCTCCACCCTTTTTGGGTCGACGAGAATCATCTTTACTTGATCGGGCTTTGCCCGGCTTAGTATAGACATGAGAATGGTATTTATACAGACGCTTTTCCCAGCACCGGTAGCTCCTGCAATGAGAAGGTGCGGCATATCCCCAATATCTGCGAGGATGGGGTTGCCGGCGATATCTTTTCCGATGCCGATAATGAGTGGGCTGCTCTGTTCGTGGGCTTGGGGGGAAGTTAAAATATCGCCGAGCGTAACCATTTCGCGGTGCTGGTTAGGCACCTCAATGCCGATCGCCGATTTACCCGGAATTGGGGCAAGGATGCGCACATCCGCCGTCGCCAACGCGAGGGCTATGTCATCGGAAAGGCTAAGAACGCTGTTTACCTTAACCCCCGAAGCAAGTTGAATCTCATATCTGGTAACCGTGGGTCCCTTTATCACCTTGACCACATGGGCATCGACGTCAAAATTGCGTAGTACTTTTTCAATCGCCTGGTTATTTTCTTTGATATCCCTACTGGATTTAAGGCCGCCACCGGGGGTTCTCTTCAATAAATTGGTCGATGGAAGAACAAATTCGGTCGCTCCTTCGAGCTCCTTATCGATGTCGATCTTAAGTTGAGTCGTTGGTTTGGTAAGAAGGGTGGTATCTACCACAGACGGTTTGGGAGCTGGTTTTGGCTCTTGTTCTACGGCTACCGGTGTGTCTATCTCAGTGCGCATGCTTTTTATCGACTTTATTTTTCTTACCGGTATCGTGATTCCTCCCTTTTTCATCTTCTCATCAAGTTTACGGCTCGCTACCTGTCCTTTCTCGGCTGCGGAACTAAGTAAGCTACCCAGCGAAACTCCCGTGACCATAACTATGCCGGCCAATACGGCGCCAGCAAAAACAATATAGGATCCTAAATCGCCGAAGAAAAGCCTAAACACATAGGAGATGCTTGCCCCAAACACCCCCCCATAATTAGATAAACTCTCTTCCGCAAAGTGTTTCGAAAGGGGAACGCTGAGATGGATGATCGATAGCAAGCCCATGAATACGAGGGTACTTCCTATCGCCATTACTTCAGATTTTAGTTCGACCTTGCGCATGATCAGGCCAAACCCAGCTCCAATCATACCAAATGGGATCACAAATCGGGCTACTCCGAAGAGCCACTTCAGAACCTCTTGAACGAGGTGCCCCGCAATCCCCGATGAGGCTGAGAAAATGCTGACAAGAAAAAGGATGCCGATGGTAACCATGGCTATCCCATAGATCTCCTGGAGATGTTCTGGTTGATGCTTTGTTGCTTTAGTCGCTCTGGCCACAGCTCCCCCTACTTTAAAGATGAAACAACCAAGGTTATAACGCCAAGCACAAAGCAATAGAGAGCAAAAACATATAAGCTATGCTTCTTAAGATAATCTATAAAGTACTTTATTGCAAAGTAACCGCTGACGGTTGCTGTCAAAAACCCGGCAATTAGTAAAATAACGTTTGTCTGCCCGCCGCTCCCTATTGTCAGTGAGGTCATCTCCTCCATCGTCCCCGCGATTATAACAGGCACCGATAGAAGGAAGGAAAACCTGGCCGCTTCCTCCCTGGTTAACCCCCTAAAAAGACCGGCCGCAATTGTGCTTCCTGACCTCGATATGCCGGGGAATAGGGCAAGTCCCTGCGCGAACCCTATGAATACGGCATCTGATACTCGCAATTTTTCAATAGATCCGCTACTTCTGGTTAACCTTTCGCTAACGACGAGGAGAATCCCCGTTACCATGAGAAAAATAGCTACTATCACCGGCGTTTCAAGGGTGTTCTCGAGCAGCTTCTTGACCAATAGATAGACAATTCCAGCTGGCAGAGTCCCAATCACTATAAACCAGGCAAGTCGCCTGTATGGGTCATCTCCTATACTGCGCTCGGCAATGCTTTTAACAAATGCAAGGATAATGGATTTAATATCTTTCCTGAAGAAGGACAAAACGGCCATTAGTGTACCGAAATGGACGACAACGTAAAAGGGGACACTCTGCACCGGATCGATTGTCCACCCCACAAAGAAGGGGAATAAGAGAAGATGCGCCGAGCTACTTATTGGAAGGAATTCAGTTAGACCTTGAATAATTCCAAGGATTACAGCTTGTGCTAAGTCCATTACTACCTCGCATAAAAGGTCCGGGGACCGGGTTCAGTGAATATTGGATTATATTACTTTATGAGGTTACACTTCCACAATGATCGGCATAATCATAGGCCTACGCTTGATCTTGTCGTAGATAAATGAGCTTAAAGTCCTTCTTACATCGGCTTTAAGAATTGCCCAATCGGTTATCGCCTCCGCGGCGGTTCTCTCTAGGGTTTTAGTTACCTTATCTCTCGCCTCATCCAGAAGTTCGCCGGATTCTCTTACATAGACAAACCCTCGGGTTACCAGGTCTGGTCCTGCTATTATTTGCCCATTTTGGCGGTCTATTGTAACAACTACGATTAAAATTCCATCGCTTGCAAGTTGCTGTCTATCTCGAAGGACAACATCCCCTATATCCCCCACGCCCAGACCATCGACGAGCACCGCTCCCGCGGTTACCCGCTCCTTCATCCAAGCGCTACCATTACCATCGAACTCGATAACGTCGCCGTTGCTTGCGATGAAAATGTTATCCTTGTGTACACCGAGTTCTGTCGCAAGACCAGCATGGTGCTTTAGATGCCGATACTCCCCGTGAACAGGTATAAAATACTTCGGTTTAACCAGGTTTATCATGAGCTTAAGCTCTTCCTGCGCTCCGTGCCCGGATACATGTACTCCGGATACGGACTCGTAGAAGACATCAGCACCACACTTAAATAAGCGATCAATCGTTTGGAATATCGATTTCTCATTACCAGGTACGGCGCTGGCCGATATTATAACGGTATCCCCATCTTCAATACTGATCCATTTGTGCTCATTGTTCGCCATCCTGGCTAGCGCAGACAATGGCTCGCCCTGGCTGCCGGTCGAGAGAACGCATATCTGCTTTGGTGAAAAGCGCTTCATCTCAGCAGGGTGAATCATCATCTTTTTAGGTATCTTTAGATACCCGAGCTCAGAAGCGATCCTTATATTATTCTCCATTGTCCTGCCCGTTATGGCGAGTTTCCTGCCAAACTTATGGGCGGTATCAATTACCTGCTGAAGGCGGTGAATGTGTGATGCAAAGCTTGCGACGACAATCCTCGCCTGCGCCCTTTCGAATATCTTCTGGAGGGTATCGCCGACTATTCTCTCAGAAGCTGTGTAACCTGGCATCTCAGCATTGGTGCTGTCTGAAAGAAGCGCCAATACGCCCAATTCGCGAAGCGCTGAAAGCTTATCGAACTCTATGACATGCCCATCGATAGGCGTCTGATCCAGTTTGAAATCGCCGGAATGGATGATCAGACCAACGGGCGTGTGGATGGCAACGCCTACACCATCGGGAATGGAGTGGCTCATCCTAAAAAATTCCAGTTTAAAGCAACCGAGTTTTATCGAATTGTTGGGGTGAATTTCGATAAGCCTGGTCATACCCAGGAGGTGGTACTCCTCGAGTTTGACTCTTATGAGACCGAGCGTCAGCCGTGTGCCGTACACAGGCACATTTACTTCTTTAAGCAGGTACGGCAGAGCACCGGTGTGATCTTCGTGACCATGGGTTAATATAACACCCCGTAACTTATCGCTGTTTCTCTTGATATAACTGAAATCCGGTAGAACAAGGTCGATGCCGAGCATTTCATCTTCCGGAAACATCAATCCGGCATCGACGACCAACATATCGTCACCGTATTCGACGACGAACATATTTTTGCCGACCTCGCCTAACCCACCGAGGGGAATCAGGCGCAATCGGGGCTTATTGTTTTTAGCCATGCGGCTGCAATCACTCCTAACTAGATGCAATAAAACGTAAAATATCACTTAATTGTCGCATAATAAGTCCGCGCTCATCAAGGCGACAAAAAAAGATTTTGCAGGAGAATCTACTCTGACGAGGGGTTTGATGCTATGGCAACTGCCTATAAATCCATTATTTTATCTAAGCCGATTGTAACACCCGGATATTCTGAGATAGCCTTTATTGCCATTAGTACTCCGGGCATAAAGGATGTACGGTCAATGGAATCGTGCCGTATGGTAAGCACTTGGCCCACCCCGCCGAAAATTACCTCTTGATGGGCTACGAAGCCCGGAAGGCGCACGCTGTGCACCCTCACATTCTCGTATTTCCCACCAAGCGATCCCGCAAGTATCTCTTCTGACTCTGTTTGAGGCCCTTTGATCTTGGATGAGATGAGCTTTGCCGTCTGCATTGCGGTACCGGATGGCGCATCTCTTTTCTGATCGTGGTGCAGCTCGATGATCTCCGCTCTATTCATGTACCGGGCGGCCATCTCGGCAAATTTCATCATAAGAACTGCACCGATTGCAAAGTTCGGCGCGATAAGCGCATTGACGTTATTGTCTGAACAAAGCTTCTTAACCTCTGCTTTGTTCTCCTCGGTTAAGCCAGTTGTCCCAATGACCATATGCAACCCGCTGTTTGCTGCCATCCGGACATTATCCATCGTACCCCCAGCATGAGTAAAATCCACCAGGACATCCGCTTCTCCACCAGAGAGAGCCCGTTTCAAGCTATTGATATGCACCCCGACCACCGGTCTACCCAGTAATTCGCCTATATCTTTACCCACTTCTTTTATATCGACCGCACCGTAAAGCTCTGTCTCTGGATCATCGAGGATCGCCTTGCATATCTCCCTGCCCATCTTTCCTGCGGCACCCACCACAACAACTTTTATCATCGCATACCTCCAAGGCTACAACTCCCTGCGCAATTCATATCAATTTTTAACTGTAATCATTGTAACAGCCTCAACAACATTAAGCCATAGGAGCCCTGGCTGAAGCGTATAGTAGCTACGTAGTTGTAGGTTTACCGAGTGTATGATTAGCGGGATATATCTATTGACAGCATAGTTAAGTGATCATAGTGTTTAAAGAGTGTTAACCAAGGCATTTTCCTCCCTCTCCAGGGACGAGGCACTTACGCTCATCATGTTAATTAGTGGGCTGGAACAGATGTTAAAAGACATCGATGTTGCAGAAGTTATAAAGCTGGCAGATTCCATCGATCAACCAGAACAAGCAGCACAGGAGGATGAGTATATTGTTGACTAAGCTTTCCCTGAAGAATGTGGCGATAGTTGTCTTGGTAACCTTATTAGTGGTGCTTGCTGGAGCCTATTCTATCCCACGACTTGGGATCGAATTCCTTCCTGAGATAGCTCCTCCTGTTATAGCAATAGTAACGGCTTATCCAAACGCATCGCCCGATGCTGTAGCGCATGATGTAACAAAGCCAATAGAGGAGAAGGTCAGTTCCCTGCCGTTCCTTGAGAAGTTGAATTCAGTTTCAAATGAGAACGTTTCAGTGGTTGTGGCTGAGTTCAATTATGGCACCGATATGGAGAAGACTGAGGAAAAAGTGACCTCTGACATAAACAAGCTCAAGGGCGATCTCCCTGAGACCATAATGGAGCCAAAGATCACCCGCTACAACATGAATGATTCGCCGATTATGTCACTGAGCGTTACGTCAAGGGGCGGAAGGGCGTTAACGAGTAAAATAATCAAAGATGTTATAAAGCCGGAGATCGAGAAGATACCTGGCGTAGCGTCGGTGGAGATAAGCGGTCTTGCAGAAAAGCGCTATGAGGTGATCCTCAACCCTGCAGAGCTTAAAGCGCATAAGCTCACGAGCACCCAGGTTGTGCAGATACTTAAGGCCAACAACCTTGCCATGCCGGGCGGTACGGTAGATGTCGATGGTAAAACCATTCCCATACAAACGATTAGTCGCATTAAGACAAAAGAGGATCTTGAAAAGATGATCGTTTCCGTCGGCGTTGACCAGGAAAAAGTTAGCAAGATGCAAGCCGATGGCTTACGGAATGCCCAGCAATCTGCCATGAAAGCGCAAGAGAAGGCCCTGAAAAAAGCATTTGAAATGCAGCAGAAG
>DASQQM010000137.1:0-9495 GCA_035643475.1 Anaerolineae bacterium
AAGTTGGACCGCGGTACGCCGAGCGTGATGGTGGCTATACGAGGATATTGAAGCTCGGTCCCCGTCTGGGCGACGCTGCGCCCATGGCTCTCATTGAGCTGGTCTAGGTAGGCTTAGTAATACCTTTTATATGCTTTAAATTAATTTAGGTACAATAAGGGCAAGGGCCTGATAACCCTTGCCTTTACTATTAGCTAATAGTAACCAAGGTGAGACCGGTTGCGTAATATTAAACTTCTATTGGAATACGATGGCACAGATTTTAGTGGCTGGCAGAAACAGCCCGAGCAGGGAGTGCGAACCATCCAGGCCGAGCTGGAAGGAGCATTAAGCACCTTGCTCGGAGAGCCTATTGAAACGAATGCTGCAGGGCGAACGGATGCCGGGGTGCACGCTTGTGGCCAGGTGGTTAATTTTTTTACCGCCTCGGATATGCCCATCCGGCGAATCCCGTATTCCCTCAACGCCATTCTTCCTGACGATATTGTTGCAAAACATGCCGAGGAAGTTCCGCGGAAGTTCGATGCGCGGAGGGATCCACAATGGAGGGAGTACCACTACTACATCCTCAACCGCTCTTACCGGTCAGTCTTTGTAGGCAGATTTGTGCATCACGAGGCAAGAACGCTGGATGTTGAGGCGATGAATGAAGCGGTGAGCTTTCTTGAAGGCAGGCATGACTTCACATCGTTTTACACCGCTCCAGCCAGGGCAGCCAATACGATCGATAATCCGGTTAGAACGGTGCTTAAGATATCTTGCAGGCGCTCCGCAGATATTGTCTGGGCGGGGGAGCCACTTGAAGGATTAATAGCCATCCGCGTGCGCGCACACGCTTTCTTACATAATATGGTCCGCATTATCGCCGGTACTGCGATCGATGTTGGCCTCGGTAATCTATCTCCCGCTGATATGGAATCCATACTCGAGGCAAGAGATAGAACAAAGGCGGGGATGACCGCACCGGCCAAGGGTTTAACAATGGTAAAGGTGCAATACTAGCCTTTGGAATCATCTGGTAACTGCACCTGACAGTGGCAGTTACCTGTCCCGATGTGCCAACGTGCCAAAGTGCCGCAGAAGATCGGTAAGTAGGTGAATGGGTGAATCGGTGACGGGTAACCTGGTTACCAGGTGATCGGAAGTGTAAGGGGTGGAGCTTAAACAGGTATGCCTTTGTAAATGGTAACCCGGTCTCCTACGTCGACGCCTTTGGATTAAGCAGAGGTGAGGATAGTCTGGCCAGAAGAGACTACACTGATATAACCTTAGGCCTTGAGGAGTACATGAAAGATAACGCAAAAATTGCCGAACCTAAGTTACAGGTAAAGCTATACAAGGATGCTTTAAGCTGTTAAAGTGCTTTCATGTCTGTATACACTCGATGGTGGTACAAGGAGGGGAAATGCCCTTTACATTCGTTTTACCTTGGGGACTAGCGAGTATAATCAACTTAGCTTTTCATCACGGCTTGAATATTACAATCTTAACTATCGCAATATTAGCATTAGAGGCTACATTAGTTGCTTTTGGTAAGTATCCAAGAATAATCAAGCCGAAACTCGAAGGTCGTTTGAGTGCGCTAATCTTCTACCTCACTACTAATGCAATAAGTAATATTGCTGTATTTGTATGGTTTGCAAAAGATCTATCAGTATAGGCAACGCTCCCAAGAAAACGGCTCTCCAAACTGTTTTCCTTTTAGCGCACTTGGTATGGGCATATCACTTGGGAGTGAAAGCCCCTGCGGGTCCCGGCTTGGAAACCTCTAGCTTCGACCATCCTCCCTCAAATTATCCTAGACAAAGAAAACCTTAGGTGGACACCAATGGTCTTCAAACTACATGAGAGCCCGCCACTAAAGCCCTGGGATAAAGGGCTTTATCAATCAAGATGTGCTTCTGGGTAGTATTGGCAATGGACAGAGCTTAAATAGGTGCTTATGCTAATACTGTAAGCTGCTTTTATACGCGTGTCGATAGATGATTGATGCCTTTCTGGTAGGTGACTTAATGTTTCTTCGTTTGTATATCTGGCACCTCTGGATGGGGATGTCTTCACCAAATAGCATCTTCACCGCTTTTTTAGAGTTTTTGAGCCATCTAGGAAAAACAGATAGTTTTTTCTGTAGTGAGGTCCCACGCCGACTGGTAATAGCAACACTGCATAATCCTACCCACACTTTCCCACATCAACATTGGCACCTTGGCACTTTAAGACAGTACCCACATCTTACTCTCGCCTTGACATTAGTGCTCGTCAGATGGTACGTTTTATTTAGCACTCTACTTGATGGAGTGCTAGGGAGAAGAAAAAATGCTCGATGCAAGAAAAAAAGCAATTCTGTTCGTCGCGGTACAGGAGTATATACTTACCGCTGAGCCTGTAAGTTCTCAAAAGCTCGTAGAAAAGTACCAGCTTGGGGTTAGCTCGGCAACAGTGAGAAATGAACTCGCTTCTCTTGAGAGCATGGGCTACCTGCATCAGCCCCATACCTCTGCAGGACGCGTTCCAACGGATATTGGCTATCGTTATTATGTCGATGGCATATCCGATAAACCGGGTTTAACCAATCAGGAGGAGAAGGCCATACTGCGCTTGTTCTCCGCAATAGATATAGAGATGGGAGATCTTTTACGGGAAACGGCTCAAATACTATCAGGCATTACGAATTACATCGCGGTTGCCCTTGCGCCCTCCTATAAGAGGAGTACGCTGAAGCACATTGATCTCGTCCCACTATCGCCAAAGCATGTACTCATAGTCTTAATAACCGATAAGGGACAGGTATTAAAGCGAACGGTAAGCGTTGAGCCATTCGGTAAGGATATAGGTGATCTGGAGCGGCTACTAAACGAGAGGCTGCAAGGACTGGGGCGATCCGAAATATCGAGTTTACGAGAGAATATTGATCTTCCTGATCCGGAATTAGTGCATCCCGCACGCGCCTTGCTCAACGCCATACTCGATATTATAATGAGCGAGGACAAGGAGCGGGTATTTTTAAGTGGCACCACAAGCATATTCAAGCAGCCGGAGTTCGATGACCTCGAAAGGGTACAAATACTATTAGATACCCTTGAACATGGGTATCGTCTTATGCAGTGGTTGGAAGATTCGGCCAGGACCCAGAAGGTGCTCGTTCGAATCGGGTCAGAAAATTCCGATGAGGATATTAGGGATTGTAGCGTTGTGGCGAGCAGCTATCAGCTAGATGACGAGAGCGAGGGTACCCTCGGTATTATCGGGCCAACGAGGATGAATTATGCCAGAGCGATTTCCGCTGTCGGGTTCGTCTCCGATAGTTTAAGTAAAGTATTAATAGAATTACGACACTAATTATTGAATCTGGGGTGAAGATGTCGCAGAGAGACTATTACGATATTCTCGGTATTTCTAAGAGTGCCTCGCAAGATGAGGTAAAGAAGGCCTTTCGCAATCTTGCGAGGCAATACCATCCTGACGTTAACCAGGATAACCCGGAAGCCGAGGCAAAATTTAAGGAGATTAATGAAGCATACGAGGTCCTTAGTGATCCCGATAAGCGCCAGCAGTACGATACGTTTGGCTCGGCCAAGGGTGGACCGGCCTTCGGCGGCGGGTTCCAGGATTTCTCAGGCTTTGGTGGCTTTGAATCGGCCTTTAGCGATGTATTTGATATGTTTTTTGGCGATTGGCAGCGCCAGGGAGCAAGGTCGAGAGGCAATTTCCAGCGCGGGTCCGACTTAAATATCGAGCTTAAGATCGATTTTGAAGAAGCCGTTTTCGGTACCGAGAAAGAGGTTGAGATCGGCCGGTTGGTGAGCTGCGACACGTGCAGCGGCACCGGAGTTACGCCTGGCACTAGCCCAAAGGTATGTACCACATGTAATGGCCTTGGGGAGATAAGGAATGAACAGCGCACGGTATTCGGCACTTTTATAAGGACTGCGCCATGTCCAGCGTGCAGGGGCGCTGGCAAGGTGATCACGGATCCTTGCCTTGATTGTAATGGGCAGGGAAGGAAGCCAGTTCATGAGCAGATAAATCTTGAAATCCCAGCGGGCGTGGACAATGGCGTAACGCTAAAGCTAGGTGGAAAGGGTGAAGCGGGCGTGCGCGGCGGAAGGGCCGGCGACCTGTATGTAACGCTTAATGTTAACCCCCATTCAATCTTCGAGCGTCGGGGCACTAATCTCTTCTGCCAGTTTCCCATTACCTTCCCACAGGCAGCTCTGGGGGCAGAGTTGCAGGTTCCGACCCTTGAGGGCTTTGAGAAGATCAAAGTACCAGCGGGGACCCAAACCGGCACTACTTTTACGATAAGGGGAAAGGGCGTGCCATCGCTCCATCACCGCGCCCGTGGCGATATTATAGTGCAAGTGGTAATAGAGACGCCTCACAAGCTCACAGAGAAGCAGAAAGAACTTCTACACGAGCTTGCCCATGAGTTTGGTCATGATATGACCACTGCATCCGATGCGTCATCTGGTATTTTCGGGCGGATTAAAGACGCATTCGGGCCGAAATAGGATATGTACTGGTTGAGGTTAGATGTCGCAATAGCCAGGGAATCGGCTGAGGCGTTATCCTCGGTCATGCTGAGCTTAAGCCCCTCGGGCATCCTGGTGAGTGAGGAGGGTGCTATTGTAACGCTCACCATCTATCTTCCAGATCCCTCATCCCTCGAAGACGCCCAGGCTGCCATAAAAAATGCCCTTGATAGGATTGGCTCTCAAGGACTCAACACTGAGCCCGGGCGAATTACCATCAGCTCAATTACCGATAAAGACTGGGTTGAGAATTACAAGAGGCACTTCAAGCTTCTTAGAATCGGCAGGTTCCTTATTAAACCATCCTGGAAGGACGTTGAGGTGGCCGGCGATAATATGGTAATCCAGCTCGATCCGGGGCTCGCCTTTGGCACGGGCTCCCACCCCACGACAGAGGGGTGTCTCCTCTTTTTGCAGGAGTTCTTGCGTGGCGGAGAGGTTGTATTCGACCTGGGTACCGGATCCGGCATACTAGCTATTGCTGCGGCAAAGCTAGGCGCGAAAAGGGTCATCGCGGTCGACAATGACGAGATGGCGGTCACGGTCGCGCAAGAGAATGCACGGGTGAACGGGACATCCTCGATAATCGATTTCAGATATGCTGATTTTGCGGATATAGGGCCGGTCGATGTTGATCTTCTCGTAGCAAATCTTACCACCCCTGTTATCATCAATGTTTTGCCAGATGTGGTGAAAAAACTCAGGGGCCTGAAGGTCTTTATCGCCTCCGGCATAACTACCGGGCAGGAGGATAAAATCCTCGCAGCCTTGAAAGAAAACGGCTTTGAAGTCGTTAAAGTCATTATAAAGGATGGTTGGGTTACCGTGGTGAGCACGTTTGGCTAAGCCGCGCTTTTTTATACGTGGGAGAATAGGCAAATCGGTTGATATTGCGGGTCCTGACGCCAAGCACATAAGGGATGTTCTGCGGCTTGCGCCAGGGGAGATTATTGAGGTTGTCGATAGCGAGGGTACCCTCGCGGAAGTAAGGATCGAGAACCTCCTGCCCTCCACCGTCTCGGGCAGGGTTATCAGTAGTCGCAGGGTGGTGCGCTCACTCCCAGAGATATATCTCTTCCAAGGATTGCCGAAGTCGGGAAAGCTGGATACGATAATCCGGCAGGCGACCGAGATTGGGGTTTCAGGGATATCTCCAGTTCTCACAGAGCGGGTGGTCGTCAAGTTAGAACCAGAGAAGGCCACGAGAAAGAGCGATCGCTGGCAGAAGATAGCGGCCGAGGCGGCAAAGCAATCCCACCGGACTTCAATCCCGAGAGTAACTAGTGCCCTTGCCTGGCACAATGCCATAGAGGAGCTTAAAGGGTTTGACCAGGTTATAGTATTCTGGGAGGAGGAACACGAGAAGCTTCTCTTTGAAGTCCTTAATCCGTCCTCTCGCAGGGTCGCTCTCGTAATTGGGCCGGAAGGGGGCCTATCGGAAAGGGAGGTTGCTGAGCTCAGGGGAATAGGTGCGGACATCGTAACTCTCGGCGAGTCGATCCTTCGAACGGAGACTGCCGGACCGATTGCAGTTGCACTCACCCTGTATGAGCTTCGAAGGATCGAGAAAGCCAGGCACCTCTGATAGCGCCGTTATGCGGTTATCTACTAATATCAGGCGGACTTAGCAGCGATATTTTTTGCCTCCTGCTCATCCGAGGCCTTCTCAAAGAATTCCGTCAACCTGGTTATATTTAGTAGCTCCCAGACAAATTGGTGGGCGATGAGAATCGTTTTCCCATGCTTCTTCTCCATCTCTTTTGACGCAAGAAGAAGCATGCCGATGCCCGAGCTATCTATTAGACTTAGTTTATCAAGATTGATGAGCAATGTCTCGAATTCAGTCGACATAAGCTCTTCGAGTACTGCTCGTAATTCAACGCTTGTGTGGAAATTAAGCTCGCCTGTTAAACGAAGGATCACGATATTGTCCTGGACTACTTTCTCGATATTGAGCATCCCAACTCCTCCTATACTGTTGCAGCACGCGGGCATGGGGCAGAACTGTCTGGACAACGATCACTGCTGCCCTTTAATATTAAATCTTCCGGAGTGCCCTTTACAATAAGTACTCTTCCCATTTTTATTCCACATTTCTAAGAGGTAAGCAGCATCACAATACCGTGCTCTCACATCTGCGTAGGGTATCCTCAGCCACTACCTCTAGTTTAGCTTTATGTATAAGGGCACGCTTGTACCATAATTAAAACCTTGGCATCAGGAAGAGGGATAGGCTGGATTGATCTTAGCAGCTCATTAAGCATGCGCCAAAACATGATGCAGGTACAGAATTAACGTAAGCTATAGCGTAATAGTATAAAAGGGTTAAGTTGCGCTAGAGACTGATGAAACATAATGCTTCTTTTAGTTGGAAGAGTGAACCAAAGTACATGTGCGGTAGACATGGTTTGCCAGATGCTGGTGCAAGTCGACAAATATCGGGAAAGAATGTAGGTGAAGGGTATTTATAAAATCGAGGCGGTGTAACTTATGCGAACCCGGGCGTTCGTTGTAATGGCAGAGGAGCCTACGGCGGGAGAGGTAAAAACAAGGTTTGTTCCAGAAAAAACCGGGAAAGCGTCGGAAAGACTTTATATATGCTTCATTAGAGACATATTCGAACTGACAGGGGCGATGATCAATCCAGACTATTACATCTCCTACTACAAAGAAAATGCGGATGAGGTTATGTCGAAAACGGTCACCGATAGCTTAAAGTTAAGACCAGGAAAGGGTATAAATACTGGGAAAAGGTTCCGGGATATCTTTGCTGAGCTCTTCAAGGGCAACTATCGCGAAGTTATTATTATGGACAGCGGTATCCCGCAGCTGCCTATGGGGTATATTGATAAGGCCTTTGAGCTTCTCGAAGAAAATGATGTTGTTATCGGTCCATCTTTAGATGGGGATTATCAGGTCATAGGGCTTTCGACTTTCCGGGAGGATATATTTGAAGGAATCGCTTGGAATCAGGGTATCATCCTTGAAGAGATGTTAGAAAGAATTGAGGATGCGAACCTTCGTGTGGCGGTTCTTCCCCAGTGGGATGAAGCCAACACGATAAGCGGCTGGTATCGAGTATTAAAAGAATTAAAGAGGTAAGACAGGGCCGGCTATAACTGCTACTTTTAAGAGACCGCTTGCATTTGCTTACACTTCCTCTGACCATCATTGCATATTCCCCAGGCAAACCATAAGCTTTCCTATGGGAGGCAATGTACCACCACCCCGGCACGTATCTGTTCTGATAATAGCATTTAAAGGCATAAGGGAGCGATACTCGGGTAAATTGTCCAGGCTCAGGCCTGTTGTAACAATCCGGTAAACGAGACACAATAATGAGATACTCTAAAATAGAGACAGCTATATTCATATTAAAGAAAGGATGGCCGACATACAGGCTGCGCCTATGAGTAAAGAGGTAACGTTTTCAATACATACGCTTGGGTGTAAAGTCAATCAATATGAGGGCGAAAGAATAGCTGCTGATCTGGGAACGTTCGGCTGGAAGAGGGCTGATTTCTCATCCAGGGCTGACGTCTATATTGTCAACAGTTGCACCGTTACAGCTGTTGCGAACCACAAATCGCGCCAACTTATACGACGAGCTCTCAGGAATAACCCCGATGCAACGGTTGTGGTAACCGGCTGTTATGCCGATTCAGCCCGGGAAGAGATTGCGTCAATAGAGGGGGTAAGCCTGGTGCTTGGCAACGAGGATAAGGATAAGCTATCGCACCTGCTTGCGGAAAGAGCCGGTGGGCCCGGTATGAGCGCGATAACTAAGGATGCGCCGGCGCAAACCTTTCATTCCCGCCCACTGGTCAAAGTTCAGGATGGCTGCAACCAGTTTTGTAGTTACTGTATAGTGCCCCATGTGCGCGGTGATCTCTGGAGCCGCCCGGAGGCGGAAATTGTCGGTGAGGTGCGCCGCCTTGCTGATGCCGGAACTCAGGAGATCGTTTTAACCGGTATCCATCTTGGATTGTATGGTGCGGGCGAGAAGACCGACCTTGGTGACCTCTTGGCCAAACTAGCCGAGATCCCTGGGCTTGGCAGAATACGCCTCAGCTCGATCGAGCTGCGGGAGGTAACCCCAAAGATTGTTGAACTTATATCGACATCCGGTAAAATCTGCAATCACCTTCATATCCCGCTCCAAAGCGGGAGTGACGGGATTCTCTCTAGAATGAACAGGCATTACACGGCAGGCGAGTTTATCGAGCGCACCGACGAGCTCAAGCATCGGGTCGCTGATATTGCGATAACAACCGATGTTATCGTGGGCTTCCCAGGAGAGACGGACGAGGATTTTGAGGATAGTGTAAGATTGATCGAGAGGGTTGGCTTTAGCAAATTGCATGTGTTTAAGTTTTCGCCAAGGAAAGGGACACCTGCAGCGGATTACGACCGGCAGGTTCCAATGGAAGTGAAGGATAAGAGATCGGCCACCCTCATCTCTATCGGCGAGAAGCTCTCATCCCAGTTTGCCTCTAGCTACATTGGGAAAGAATTGGGCGTTCTTATCGAGCGCAGGCAAGGAGAGTATTTATCGGGTGTTAGCGACAATTATATACGGGTTCTCTGCGAGGGGTCGGATAAAAACATAGGAACATTGGCAACTGTTACAATCACCGGGCAGGAAAATGCGGTTCTTTATGGAAGAATTAGAAGATCGGTGAATAGGTGAATGGGTGAATTGGAGTGTGGGTAAGAGATGTGGGAATAGTTACCCAGTGCCATATAGCATGTAGTTGCCCGATTCATCGGGTGGACTCTAGCAGCGTTGCAGTTACCAGTTGATGTAGGTACTACTCTATGAACCACTAACTATGAACTACTAACTTTTGGCTGTGCCAACGTGCCAATGTCAGTGAGGGAAAGAAGTGTAGGTAGAGTTATCCAGTGCTGCAGTTACCAGTTGATGTAGGTAAGAGGTGTGGGCACTACTCTATGAACTACT
>DASQQM010000138.1:0-2644 GCA_035643475.1 Anaerolineae bacterium
CACCCGCCTCTTTTGCACCACGCGCGGCAGCATCCATAACCCCGCCGAGGCCACCGCAGACGAGAATTGCTCCACGCCCGGCCACCAACCGCCCGACTTCATAGGCCAACGTATTCAGCTCTTCTCTCTCCGTTCCAACGCCGATGACTGAAATATATACTTGCATTTGCATCTCCCCAACCCTCAGTATAGTTATCCGATTTACTACAGTTACCAGTCACCGGTCCCCGGTCCTGATGTGCCAAGGTGCCAATGTGCTGTAATCCTAACAGTCATTCGTAGTTGCCCCATTTATGGGGCGTTCTCTATTAGTGCTACGGTTAGCCAGTGCTGCAGTTAAGTGTAAGTAAGAGACGAGGGTATGTAAGAGAGCCATGTCAACTACCTACTGGCAGTCTCCTTACAATGACAGGTATACTGCATTGGCTAGTGGCTCTTGGCCAGTGGTGATACCCACATCTCTTACCCACATCAACTGATAACTGCAGCACCGCAACACTGAGTACCTTTCTCCCATTTCTTTCTCTTACTGACATTGGCACCTTGGCACTTTAAGACAGTACCCACACCTCTTACCCTCGTTCCGATTCACCCATTCACCGACTCACCGATACTCTATCTGGCTCCCTTAAGCAGCTCCCTCAGTAACCGAATTGCAGATCTCTTATCTAAGGGCTCATTCCAGTTACCGCACTTGGGCGACTGGATGCAGGATGGACAGCCATCCTGGCAAGGACATATTTCAATCGCCTCGAGCGTTTTTCTTAAGTGCTCCTCTGCCACCCAGAAGCCACGCCGTGCGATACCGATACCGCCTTCAAATCCGTCGTATATAAAAATAGTCGCCTGCCCCGTATGGTAGTGAAATGGGGTTGATACTCCACCAATATCCCAGCGGTCGCACATCGCATACATGGGGAGCATCGCGATGCCCGCATGCTCGACCGCGTGTATCCCACCGGCTAGCTCGTACTCGTTGAGCTCAAGCCTCCCCACAATACCATCCGGTATGGTGAACCAGACCGCCTCTGTCTGGAATTGGACCGGCGGCAGGTCAAGCTCCTCCATCCCGACGATATCCTGCGTCATTGGTTTTTTCTTTTGGAACGCGACGATATGGGTTGTTACCTCAACCTGGCCGAAGCATACCTCAGTCTTTCCCAATTTACGCCGCTCGATCTCGGATACGATGGTAACGTCAGTCTCCTCGCGCGGCTCCGTGTAGTAATCCTGCGGGCTTTTCTCAACGAGCGCCATTCGCTCCTCAATATCGAGATCCCGGACTACGTAGGAATCACCCTGCTGGAGGTAGATTGCACCAGGATAGACCTCAAAGAAGGCGCGGTTTGCCTCGGTTGTTCCGATTAGTTGGCCGGTGCTCTGGTCAACGATACTGTAGGAGGATTGAGAGGCCGACCGTATATTGGTATCCCGTGCAGGAAAGCTTGGTGAGCCTAAGAACCACCTCCGCTTATGTTCTTTTAGCTCACTCGTTATTGTTAGCAGGTTGAGCGCTGCCTCGTAGCCATTGCCGAAGTAGAACCGGTCATCTGGCCCGAGTGGCAGCTCATAGGTTGCACAGCGCAGGTGTCGCCCGAGTATCTTTGGATTATCGAGATCGATTATCGCCTCTTCAAAGCTCCTACCAAAGAAATACTCTGGGTGGTTGATATAGTATTGATCGAGCGGGTCACCGCCGGCGATCAAAACCGCGAGTGATTCCCCGATAGTGCGACCAGCACGACCGGCCTGTTGCCAGGTTGAAGATACCGTCCCGGGAAACCCGTTCATTATACAGGCATCCAAGGCCCCAACATCAATGCCGAGTTCGAGCGCATTAGTGGTCGACACACCGAGAAGATCGCCGGAAAAAAGTCGCTCTTCGATTGCCCTCCTATGGGCAGGCAGATACCCTGCCCTGTACGAGGCGATCCTTGATGCGATGTCCGGGCGCCCATCAAGGACGCGGCCCGAGTAATTTAAAATTAGCTCGGCAAGCTTGCGAGACTTGCTGAAGGCAATGGTCCTGAAGTGCTCCTTCGAGAGCTCGCTCAATAGCCAGGTTGTTTCCCAGTTCGGGCTTTTTCTCTTCCCCAGACTCTCATCGATAAATGGCGGGTTCCAGAACGCCCAGGTTTTCTGACCGCGGGGAGCCCCATCATTCGTTATGACCTCGACATTAAGGCCGGTCAATCGTTTTGCAAGCTCACCGGGATTGGCGACCGTGGCCGAGGCCATTATGAATTGAGGGTGACTTCCGTAATGGTGGCAGAGCCGTCGAAGACGCCTGATAATCTGAGCGACATTGGAGCCAAAAACGCCACGGAGCACGTGTACCTCATCGATGACTACGTATTTTAAGTTGAGCAGGAAATTTGCCCACTGCCGGTGGTAGGGGAGGATGCCGTAGTGAAGCATATCTGGATTGCTGAGCACGACTGATGCCCGCCTTCGTATATTTGACCGCTCCTCACGCGGCGTGTCGCCATCGTAGGTGGCGATCAGGCTAGGGAAATCGAGCTCTTTTAATGCCCTTAGCTGGTCTTGGGCGAGCGCCTTGGTCGGAAACAGGTAGAGCGCTCTTGCCTTTTTATTTGCGAGCATCTCTTCGAGGACCGGTACGTTATAGCAGAGACTTTTTCCG
>DASQQM010000139.1:0-7812 GCA_035643475.1 Anaerolineae bacterium
ACATACTTATGATTCCCGGCGGCTTCTCGTTCGGTGACGATATTGCATCCGGTAAGGTCTTGGCCAATAAATTAAAGTACAAGCTCAAGGATGATATGCTTGAGTTCATTGAGGATAAGAAGTTAATCCTCGGCGTATGCAACGGGTTTCAGGTGATGGTTAAACTCGGGATATTGCCCGGCTTCGATGGTAACTACATGCGCCAGGATGTAACGCTCACGCATAACGATTCCGGCAAGTTTGAGGACCGCTGGGTTCACCTTAAGGTCAACCCGAGTTCCAAGTGCGTGTTTACTAAGGGCATAGAGAAGTTGATCTACGTTCCGATATGCCATGGTGAGGGCAAGTTTATCCCACGCGATGACGATGTGTTCAGGCGGCTTCAGGATAATGGCCAGATAGTCGTCCAGTATGTCGATGGAAATGGTGAATTTGGCGTGTACCCGGTAAACCCAAATGGATCGGTTGGGCACATCGCCGGAATCTGCGATGAGACGGGGCGCATCTTTGGTATGATGCCCCACCCGGAGGATTATATAGTGCGCACGCAGCACCCCCGCTGGACAAGAGAAAATCTCCCAGAAGAGGGCGATGGCCTGGTTATCTTTAGAAATGCCGTCGAGCATGTGAAGAGGGAACTGTAAGACGGTGCTGCAGTTACCAGTTGATGTGGGTAAGAGATGTGGGTACTGTCTTGGATGTGCCAAGGTGCCAATGTCAGTGAGGGTAAGAGTTGTGGGAAGAGTTACCCAGTGCTGCAGTACTGCGGTGTTGCAGTGCTGCAGAGTGTGGGAATGAGATGCGGGCACTGTCTTGGGCGTCCAAGGTGCCAAGGTTGATGCGGTAAGAGATGTAGGAAAGTCCTACAGATGTGTAGTTGCCCGATTTATCGGGCGCATATATTCTTTCATGGCAGCACCGTAGTGAGTATAAGCCGATTGAGGGAGTTGCGTTTTGAGCTCAGTACGTGACGAGTATCGCCCTGATAAGCCAGAGGAGGCCTGTGGCATCTTCGGGATTTATGCTCCCGGGGAGGATGTGAGCAAGCTCACCTATTTCGGCCTGCATGCGCTCCAGCACCGGGGGCAGGAGAGCGCGGGCATGGCGGTATCGGATACCCAGTCGATCATCATCTATAAGGATATGGGCCTGATCACCCAAGTATTCGATGAAGTGAGCCTGGCGACGCTGCAGGGTGACATTGCAATCGGGCACGTCCGCTACTCAACAACCGGCTCAACCCACTGGGAAAACGCCCAGCCGGTATATAAAACCTTCAAAGGCGGAAGCCTCGCGCTTTCCCACAACGGCAACCTTATCAACACACAGGCTTTGCGGAGCGAACTCAGAAGAAGCGGACTCCGCTTCCGTTCAACGAGCGATAGCGAAGTCATCGCATCACTTATTGCATCCAATGCCGCCAAGGGAATAGAAGATTCCATTAAAGAGGCGATGAAGCATATAAAGGGCGCCTACTCAGTCCTCATCCTCACCGAAAAGCAGCTCTTCGCGATGCGAGACCCTTATGGCATACGACCGCTTGTCATAGGAAAGCTCGGAAATCACTTTGTCATCGCATCGGAGAGTTGCGCTCTCGATATAGTGGGTGCTGATTATATACGAGATGTAAGCCCAGGCGAGCTGGTGATAATCGATGAGAACGGCCTGAGAAGCGAAGAGGCCATAAAGCCGGAGAAATTATCGCTCTGCATCTTTGAGTTCATCTACTTTGCCCGGCCTGACACTAAGCTCTACGGGAAGTTGCTCTACAGTGCCCGCGAATCGATGGGGGTTGAGCTCGCCAAAGAAGCCCCCAGCGATGCCGATTTGGTCATCGGGGTCCCCGACTCGGGCATACCAGCGGCAATCGGCTATTCCCGGCAATCCGGGATACCGTACGGGGAGGGTTTGGTTAAGAATAGGTATATCGGGCGAACCTTCATCCAACCTACCCAGGTGATCCGGCAGACCGGCATTAAGCTGAAGCTTAATCCCTTAAGCGAAGTCATAAGGGATAAGCGGATAGTTGTTGTAGACGACAGCATCGTCCGTGGTAATACCAGTAAGAAGCTGATCGCCATGCTACGTGAGGCAGGGGCGAAAGAAATACACATGAGGATAAGTTCTCCGCCCGTTAAGTGGCCCTGCTTCTACGGTATTGACATGGATGACCAGGTACAGCTCATCGCGGCGAATAAGAGCGTAGAGGAGATCCGCCAGTTTATCGGTGCGGATAGCTTAAGCTATTTGAGCTTTGAGGGCCTTGTCAAGTCGACCGAAAACGAGCGCGAGAACTTCTGCCTTGCTTGCTTTGATGGTGACTACCCGGTAGCGGTGCTGGAAAACTTAAAAGTAACTAAGCTTATGCTTGAGGGGGAGCAGAGTAAGACGAATGGTTGATACGGAGAAAAAGGGCCTGACATACAAGGACACAGGGGTTGACATCGATGCCGGTGCGGAGGTCGTAGAGCTTATTAAGAAATCGGTTCACTCGACCTCTAGGCCAGGCGTGCTGACGGATATAGGCGGCTTTGGCGGCCTTTTTGCACTTAATAAAGAGGGCTATAAAGAACCGGTGCTGGTCTCGGGCACCGATGGGGTCGGGACCAAGCTGAAGATCGCGCATGCCCTCGACGTCCACAATACGGTTGGCATCGACCTCGTCGCCATGTGTGTAAACGATATCCTTGTGCAGGGTGCGGAGCCGCTGTTTTTCCTCGATTACTTCGCAACTGGTGCGCTTGAGCCACGAAAGGCAGCAGATGTAATCGAAGGTATTGCCGAGGGATGCCGGCAGGCGGGCTGCGCTCTCTTAGGCGGGGAGACCGCTGAGATGCCCGGCTTTTATGGAACGGGCGAGTATGACCTGGCCGGCTTTGCGGTCGGCATCGTCGATAGGGAAGATATCATAACTGGCCACGATATTAAGGAGGGGGATGTTATCCTCGGGCTCGCATCATCGGGGCTTCACAGCAACGGATACTCCCTCGTAAGAAAGCTCGTGGCTAATGCCGGCTTATCGCTTGATACAACCTACTTGGATGGGTCGTCGCGCCTCGGCGAGGAATTACTCAGACCTACCAGGATCTATGTGAAAAGCATCCTTGCATTAATTAAAGCGTACCATGTAAAAGGGCTCGCTCATATAACTGGAGGTGGCCTGACCCATAATGTACCGAGGATTCTCCCAGCCTCAGTCGATGCGGCGATTAAACTTGGCTCCTGGCCGGTGCCCCCCATATTTGAATTCATCAAACGGGAGGGCGGGGTATCTCAGGAAGAGATGCGGCAGACCTTCAATATGGGAATTGGCATGGTCGTCGTTCTTGATGCCGGCTTAGCTGACGAAGCAGCCGAGCTTCTGAGTAAAGCGGGAGAAAAGGTCTACGTTATCGGTGAAGTCGTTAAGGGCAGGGGGGAGACGAAGTATGTCTAGCATACCAATACGGCTCGGCGTTCTCATATCTGGAAGTGGCTCGAACCTGCAGGCAATAATCGATAAGTGCGAGGCAGGGGAGCTCCCGGCAAGAGTTGCGGTTGTTATCAGCAATAAAGGGGATGCCTACGGCCTGAAGAGGGCCGAGAAGCATGCTATCCCCAGCGTATTTTTGCCGAGGAAAGAATTTCCCGATGAGGTATCTTATAATAGCGCTATTTTACATCACCTGAAAGAGCACGAGGTGGACCTTGTCGTTATGGCCGGCTAAATGCGCCTCCTCGGCAAAGAGGTGCTCGATGCCTACCCGAACCGGGTTCTAAACCTCCACCCGGCACTCCTGCCATCATTTCCGGGTGCCCACGGCATAGAGGATGCACTAGATTATGGCGTTAAAGTAACCGGTGTGACCGTTCACTTTGCCAATGAGATATTTGATGAGGGGCCAATAATTCTCCAGGAGGCGGTTCCCATCCTGGAGGACGATACCGAGGAGACGTTGGCGGAGCGGATACACGCTGTTGAGCATGTCCTCTACCCCCGGGCGATCAAGCTCTACTGTGAGGGGCGTTTGGAGATCGATGGGCGAAAGATAAAGGTTAAAGTATAATTAATGGTAAAATATTCCCTTTACGATACAGGAGGCGATTGATGACCGGTAATATTAAGATCAAACGTGCGGTAATAAGCGTTTCGGATAAGACGGGCATCACCGAGTTTGCCAGGGGACTTACATCCTTTGGTGTTGAGATACTCTCCACCGGTGGTACCGCAAAGGCCCTTCGCGATGCTGGAATCGACGTTGTCGAGGTCTCGGAGTACACCGGGTTTCCCGAGATGATGGAGGGAAGATTAAAGACCCTTCATCCCAAGATACTGGGGGGAATCCTTGCCGATAGAAGAAAAGAAGAGCACATGCGCCAAATCGAGGAGGCCGGGATCGGGCCGATCGACCTCGTCTGCGTAAATCTCTACCCATTTGCCGCAACCATAGCAAAACCGGATGTTACGCTGGATGAGGCGATCGAAAACATCGATATCGGGGGCCCGACGATGATACGGGCAGCGGCCAAGAACTTTGAGGGCGTGACGGTTGTCGTCGATGCTTCCTGGTACGCAAGGCTCATCGACGAGATGCAGGCAAACGATGGCGCAATAAGCCGCGATACCCGCTTTACCCTCTGTCGCGAGGCCTTCAAGCACACCGCGCAGTACGATTCAACGATCGCCCAGTACCTCTCCGGGAAAGAGGAGTTCCCC
Organism: Anaerolineae bacterium; assembly: GCA_035643475.1. Lineage (GTDB taxonomy): Bacteria > Actinomycetota > Aquicultoria > Aquicultorales > Aquicultoraceae > DASQQM01. The sequence goes on from DASQQM010000139.1 coordinate 4,697, forward strand.
GAGGTGCTCACCTACACCTTTGAAAAGATCATGAATACCCGCTATGGTGAGAATCCACACCAAAAGGCGGCTTACTACCGCCAGGCAGGGGCCCCATCGGATGCCCTGGTGAACTACCAACAGATCCACGGGAAGGAGCTCTCCTACAATAATATCCTGGATATGGATTCGGCCTGGGGGCTGGTAACCGAATTTGCCGAGCCGGCTTGCGCTATAATCAAGCATAACAACCCGTGCGGCTGCGCCATCGGGCTCGACCTTGCTGACGCCTACCAGAAGGCGTACGAAACCGACACCGCGTCGGCGTATGGCGGCATCGTCGCACTCAACCAGATGGTCGATAATGCCACCGCGGAAAAGATTGCCCAGATATTTATCGAGGTCGTCATCGCCCCCGGTTTTAGCCAAGAGGCGCTCGATATATTGACAAAGAAGGCGAATATACGGTTAATCGATAGCGGCGGCGTTACAAGGAAGAGCTACTTCGACCATGATATGCGACGGGTCGATGGCGGCATACTGCTGCAGGAGTTCGACAATATAGAGGAATCAGCGGCCAATTGGCGAGTGGTGAGCGAGGCCCAGCCGACCGAAGGCCAGTGGAAGGACATGGTCTTTGCGTGGAAGGTGGCAAAGCACGTTAAATCGAACGCCATAATATATGTTAAGGACCAAGCGACCATGGGAGTCGGCGCTGGGCAGATGAGCCGCGTTGATTCGACCTGGCTCGGGGCGCATAAGGGTGGAGACAGGGTCAAGGGGTCCGTCGTTGCCTCTGATGCGTTCTTCCCGTTCAGGGATGGCCTTGATGCGGCAGTTGAGGCCGGGGCCACGTGTATCGTTGAGCCTGGCGGTTCGATCCATGATGACGAGGTCATCGCGGCAGCCAATGAGCATGGTATCCCGCTTGTTTTTACCGGCAAGCGTCACTTCAGGCACTAAGTTCAATACGCGGGCTCGGGGCGGGGCTGGATTTTCCCACCTCGGCAGGCCCCTGTTTGCTCATCGAATACGATTGCACCCGGCATATAATTAATTCGCGCAGCTAATCGGGGGCGGACCAATCTGGCGGTAAAAGGCTGTTGGTGTTTGACAACGGGCATTAGCTGTAGTATCATAACTTTTGCTGTAGCGGTAATGCTGTGTACCGCTACAATATTTTTGTTCACAGTTTCTTAGACCCGATAATTGGGCCGTTAGCTCAGCTGGTAGAGCACCGGACTTTTAATCCGGGTGTCGAAGGTTCGAATCCTTCACGGCTCACCAGGCCAGAAACTAGAGACAAGAGACCAGAAACTAGGCTTGAGGGCCTAGAGTGTGGGTGAAGGTATAAGCCAGCTCGTGCATAGAGATCATCTGGTTTCTGGAGGCGCAAAGCACCGTCCTGATTTCTGGTTTCTGATTATGCCCCCATCGTCTAGAGGCCTAGGACACAGCCCTTTCAAGGCTGCGGCGGGGATTCGAATTCCCCTGGGGGCACAAAAATCGCCTGAATCAGGCGATTTTTGTAGAGCAATGGAGCAATGGAGCAATAGAGCTTTTTATAGATAAATAGAAAGTAGATAAGCTCTTTTTAAGAGAATCTGTTCCATTGCGGTCTATTGCTCTATTACTCTACTGTTCTAAAATGTGCAGCAGGCTTTATTGGTAGATCAACAGGCAATAGAACCTTTATAGAGAACAGAAGATAGAAAGAGCTTAATTAAGCAACAAAGTGTTCATATTGCCACGATGCTATGATTTTGGGCGCTTAGCTCAGCGGGAGAGCACCTGCCTTACAAGCAGGGGGTCAGTGGTTCAAATCCACTAGCGCCCACCAGTTGAGGCGATCTCGCTTGCGGGGTCGTTGAAATATTTGGTAAAAGACAGTATAATTCTGTTCGGCTGCTTTTATGAGTATTTCTATGTGCGCGATATGTAAGGCAGCCATTAATTATGGGGGCGTAGTGTAGCGGTTTAACATTCCGGCCTGTCACGCCGGCGATCGCGGGTTCGAATCCCGTCGCTCCCGCCAAGACCATCTAAGTGATGGTCTTTTTTGTTATTAAGAGCTAAAGATAACGATGAGAACCCGCGACCCAATAGGACTTTACTTATGGGGGGGAAGGTTCCCCACGATCGTGAATAGAAGCGAGGCAGAAGGATGTTGAACTTGAAAATCGAACTCCTCTACTTTACGGGTTGACCTTCATTTGAACCAGCGCAGGATGTGCTTGCGGATGTAATGGATGAGCTTGGCATCGACCAGCCGGTTGAGGTCGTTAATGTTCAAAGTGACGAGCAAGCTAACGAGAAAAGATTCATCGGCTCACCGACTATTCGCATAAACGGCCTTGATGTCGACAGAAACGCCAGAGGCGTAACAGACTATGGTCTAAGATGCCGTATTTATCAAACGGAAAAAGGAGTTCAGGGCTGGCCAAGCAAGGAAATGGTGTTGTCTACACTTGAAGAGGCTACGTAGCAATATATCTACTTATCTGATCCCAAACCCAGGCCAATTATGGTATCATATTCTCCTAATAACCTTGCATAAAAAGGGATTGTTTGGTGAGGAAAATATGCCAGGACCGCTCGTTGGGATTGTAATGGGAAGCGATAGCGACCTTCCCGTAATGCAAAAAGCCGCAAATGTTCTGAAAGAGATGGGGGTGCCGTATGAGATTGATATCTCATCCGCCCACCGTTTACCAGATAAGACCGCGGAGTACGCAAGGACGGCACGCGAGCGCGGCGTAGCCGTTATTATCGCCGGCGCCGGGATGGCTGCCCACCTGGCCGGAGTTATCGCATCACACACCACCCTTCCGGTTATCGGCGTACCCTTAAAATCCGGGGCGCTGGCTGGAGTCGATGCCCTCTATGCGACGGTACAGATGCCGCCCGGCGTACCTGTTGCCACCGTTGCCATCGATGGGGCGGAGAACGCCGCCTACCTGGCATGTGAGATACTCTCCGTCACTAACCCTGATATAGCACAACGTTTGGAGGAAAAGCGCAAGCAAACCAGAGAGAAGCTGGCAGAAAAATCAAGGACGTTAAAAGAGGAGCAGGCTGACAGCTAGCCGCAGGGCTTTTGCATTTCACCAATCTCTCATCCTTAAAGAGCCGGAGAC
>DASQQM010000140.1:0-6903 GCA_035643475.1 Anaerolineae bacterium
ATCTCAAGGCCTATTCGCAACAGTGCGGGCAATATATGCAGCACAATGCGGACGAATCTGTAACGTGCTAGCTGTTGTCAACGGTGAAACCAATGAGGTACGGCTTCCTCGCGAGGACTCCGCCACCGACGCGGTAATTACATTGGCAGTTATATTTAAGCCCGGGCATGCACTGGCTAAGGCCTCACCGGGCTGATCCGCTCGGCGCCCCCCATGTAAGACCTTAACGCCTCAGGTATGAGAATTGTCCCATCGGCCTGCTGGTAATTCTCAAGGATTGCGGCGACCGTTCTTCCTATCGCAAGTCCAGAACCGTTCAGGGTATGGACGAACCGGGGTTTTGCCTTGGGGGTTTCCCTAAACCGTATGTTTGCCCTCCTAGCCTGAAAGTCCTCGAAGTTGCTACAAGATGATATCTCCTTGTACCCCCCAAAACCCGGCAGCCACACCTCGATATCGTACGTCTTGGCAGAGGAAAATCCGAGGTCGCCCGTAGCAAGGACGACAACCCGGTAGTGTATACCGAGCTCCTGCAAGACACTCTCAGCGTCGGCTGTTAGCCTCTCGAGCTCATCGTAGGAGGTGTCGGGGTGGACGAACTTTACGAGCTCCACTTTGTTAAACTGGTGGTGCCGGATAAGGCCCCTCGTATCTTTTCCGTATGCGCCGGCCTCGCTTCTAAAGCACGGTGTGTACGCTGAGTAATATCGCGGCAGGTCGTCACCGCTGAGGATATCGTCCCGGTGGATATTCGTCACCGGTACCTCTGCTGTTGGGATGAGGTAAAGGTTCTCGTTTTCTACCTTGAATAAGTCCTCTGCAAACTTCGGCAGCTGCCCGGTTCCAATAAGGCTTGCATCATTGACGAGAATTGGCGGGAAGACCTCCATATAGCCGTGCTTCATGGTATGAAGATCGAGCATGAGGTTCAAGAGCGACCTTTCAAGCCTTGCGCCGAGATCACGGTAGAGAACGAAACGAGCCCTCGCTATCTTCGCTGCACGCTCGAAATCGAGGATGCCGAGGTCGATTCCCAAATCCCAGTGGGGCTTCGGCTCGAAATCGAACTTCGGGGGCTCACCCCAGGTTCGAACGACGATATTTGCGCTCTCGTCTGGACCGACCGGCACACTCTCATTCGGAATATTCGGTATATCGAGCATCAATTGGCTGAGCCCTTCCTCAATCTCGGCCAGCCTTGCATCGAGCTTTTTGATCTCGTCTCCAAGGGTCCGCATTGCTTCGATTTTATCCTCGGCAGGCTCGCCCGCCTTTTTAAGCTTCGCTATTTCTGCCGATGCCGTATTCCTGCGATTCTTAAGCTGCTCCACCTCGATAATCAGCAGGCGCCGCTCGCCATCAAGCTCCTTGAAGCGCGTGAGGTCGACCTTCGAATTCCTCTTTTCAAGCGCTTCCTGAACTACATCGAGATTTTCCCGTACCCATCGTAAGTCTAGCATTTACTTTTCAACACCATTTGCCATGGGATATGATCCCAGAATTTTTACCCCTCTTATTTTACACCGTAAGCACTTCAATGCGGAGGCCACAACCTCGTCTTCGATGTGGCCAAGCATGTCGATAAAGAAGCAGTAATCGCCGAGCGCCTTTTTGGTCGGCCTCGACTGTATCTTTGTCAAGTTTATGTATCGGTATGCAAATTCCTGCAAGATCAAAAGGAGGCTTCCCGGCCTATCCTCGTAAATGAAACAGACTATCGAGGTCTTATCACGACCAGTTCTTGCCGCCGGCTCCTTACCGACGAGCACGAAGCGGGTTTGGTTATCGTCAAAGTCCTCAATGCCGGTATCAAGAACATCAAGGCCGTAGATCTCGGCGGCAAGACTCGGCCCAATCGCGGCAAGTTTTCCACCTTTCTCGGAGACGATTTTTGCCGCACCGGCGTTTGAGCTTGCAACCTCAAGCTTTGCGTGAGACAACTTCTCGGAGAGATATTGCCTACACTGGGCTAGCGCTTGTGGATGCGAGATAACGGTCTTGACTTCTTCAAGCTTCACGCCAGGGCGTGCCATCAAGCTGTGGTGTATTGGTATTACTATCTCTTTCTCTATAAACAGATTGGCTTCAAAGGCTAAAACATCAAGCGTTGCGTTAACCGAGCCCTCTATCGAGTTCTCTATGGCGACCATTCCTTTTCCCACTTCACCCCGCTCCACCGCCTTGATAACGTCGGCCTCGGTCGTATACGGAACGAGGTCTTCTTCGCTTATTGGGAGAAGCTTCGTTAGTGCTTCCTGGGTATAGGTGCCCCACGGGCCTAGAAAACCGATCTTTCCGTTCTTAATTTTAGACAAAACCTGTGGTCCTTTCTGCAGGATTATACGTTTACCCTGTCATTAGAGAGCGCTTTAGTGATTGCATCGCGCTCCTCGGCAGAGAGTATATAGCTGGAATCGCCGTTTCTCACATGCTTTGCATAGCTGCGGCTCTCCTGGCGCCCGTTAATTGCGCTTATCACTACGCCATCGCCGTTGCTATCTAAAAGTGCGACCGCAAAGCTGAGTTTGCCGCCTACATCGTCAAAAGCGTCGAAGCGCACCATGCCGACATTCCGGACGGCCGTGTCCATGACGAGTTTCGATGTAGCGCGATCATCTTTGATCTCCGCAACGTCGGATTTTAAGGTGGAAAGCTCTTTCAGACTATCACTAATTACCCTAACGAAATCTCCATCTTCTCCAGCCTTGGCGATAATTTTTTGACGATTCGCTAACTTCCTCACGTTTATAGTAATAGCAAGAAGCCATATTGCCAGTATAACCCAACCAACACCAAACAGCGCTAAAATAAGATCACCTTTCGCTACTCCCATTACCGCCCTTTCACTAATGAAGAATTCTCTGCCATAATTGACACAGATTATACAATAGAAGTCTCACCTTTGCATTAGGATTAAATATATATGAGCAGTATAATACTTGCGTCACATAGTGCAACCGACGCGATGGAGGTATTCGGTTATGAAGATTGCATTCTTTGATTGCTTTGCTGGGGTAAGCGGAGATATGGTTGTCGGCGCTCTCCTTGATCTAGGATTGCCTATAGAAGTGCTCGAGACGGAGCTCAAAAAAGTCCCTATTGGGGATTATGAAATCAGCGCTAATCGGGTTACCAAGCAGTATATCGGTGCGACGAAGTTTTATGTTACCACTGATGAGCAGAAGGTGGTAAGAACATGGAGCAACATCCGCGAATTAATTGAGGAGAGTGAACTATCCGACAACATCAAGAGCGACTCGATCGCCATTTTCGGCCGCATTGCAGAGGCCGAAGCAAGGGTCCACAGAAAGACCATCGAGCAAGTCCACTTTCATGAGGTGGGGGCCATCGATGCGATTGTCGATGTCATCTCCAGCGTCATTGGAATCGATTACCTCGGGATACAGAAGATCTACTCATCGCCGGTTGCTACTGGAATCGGCATGATACGAACCGAGCACGGTATGCTTCCAGTGCCGGCGCCAGCAACGCTTGAGATACTCGAGGGGGCGCCGATCTATAGCTCCGGAATTGCCGCCGAGCTTACTACGCCGACTGGCGCGGCAATTATTACGCACTACGCGACGTTTTCGGACAAGCTTCCGCAGATGAAACTTGAGGCCATCGGCTACGGTGCGGGCGCCCGCGAGCTGGAAGTACCGAATGTCTTAAGGGTAATCGTGGGAGAAGATGCTGAGGGAGGGGAGCAAACCGTATCGCTCATCGAGACAAACATCGATGACGTGTCGGCTGAAGTGCTCGGGTATACCATGGAATTGCTGCTAGAGCTTGGGGCGCTGGATGTCTGGTTTACCCCAATAGAGATGAAAAAGAACCGACCGGCCGTCACACTTAGCGCACTCGTGCCCCTCGGTCATGAGGAGATTGCTATCGATATGATATTCTCCGAGACCTCTACGCTCGGCTTGAAGGTTTCTAGGCAATCGCGCAGGGTTGCCGAGCGAGAGACTATAAGGGTGGATACACCACTTGGTAGAATACAGGTCAAGGTGGGCAAATATAAAGGGAAAATTATCGCCATCACCCCGGAGTACGATGATTGCAGCAAGATCGCCATGCAAAAGGGGCGCCCGGTTAGGGAAATTTACGATCTCGCACGCGAGGCGGCGGTGGAGAGAATAAAGAAGGGCTGATTGGTTTGCCTAAATGGGAGATATTTAAAGAGGCGGCAGAGAGGCTTGAGAGCGTTGGAATTGACTTTATGCTCTGTGGAGGAATTGCCGTCTGGGTATATGGGCGACGCCGGGAGACGACCGATGTCGATTTCCTGGTTCGCGAACGCGATGTAAACGAAGCGCTTGAGGCACTTAAAGAGAGCGATTTTGATATTAAGCGCACCGACCTAAGGTGGCTCTATCAGGCCTTCAAAGATGATACCAAGGTTGACCTCATCTTTGAGGCAATGGGAGCGGTACGGTTAACCTCAGAGGTAGAGGCGCATGCGCAGGCGAGGGAACTCTTTGGTTACACCTATAAGGTTATCTCCCCAGAGGATCTTATAATAATGAAAGCCCACTCCATGAGCGAGGAAAGGCCCAGGGATTGGTACGATGCGCTATCGGTGCTGAAAGGGACCGATGGGCAGCTCGATTGGGAATATCTCATTAAAAGATCGAGGCCACGCCTACGAAGAATGCTCGGACTCCTCTTTTTCGCCCAGTCGGAGGCGGGCGCCTCTACCTACGTTCCCGATTGGGTTATTCACCGCCTTTTAGATTACCTACCTGATTAGCGGATATACGGTATAAGGCCTGCCCATAGTCGGCATGGCCACGTTCCTCACAGGGATGCCGCCCGATGTCGTTCCCTTCTCGGTGCCGTAATGGGCATGACCATGAATAACGAGGTCGGCACCGAGTCGGTTGATCGGTTCCGCCATAATCGAGGCGCCCAGGAAGGCATAGACCTCGGGTGGCTCTCCATGGAGGGTCTCTTTAATTGGCGAGTAATGAAGGAGTACCACCCTAAAATCGGCCTCAAGGGTCTCCAGACCCCTGCGGATCTTATTGGCTTCGCTAACCCCCTCCCTGTACATCATGCGAAATATTTCCTCGCCGAAATCAGGGAGGGCCCGTATCCCGAAGCCCCCGCCGAACCCCTTGGTTCCGATAAAACCGACGCTGAACCCATTGGCCTCAATGACAGCTGTGTCACCATCGAGCGCCAGGATACCCCTATCCATCAGGACGCGCTTTATCTCTTCCTGCTGACGTTGATGGTAGTCATGGTTACCGAGCACAGCAATTATCGGGATGTTTACGCCCTCCAGGATATCGATAAGCACCTTGGCCTCCTCGGCGAGGCCGTGCGCGGTTAAATCCCCAGCAATAGCCAGCATATCAGCGCGCGCATTAATGTTCGCAAAACCCGCCTTGAGCGTCGGGGCGGCGCCCCTCTGTGCATGCACATCGCCGACGGCGGCAATCCTTACCATCTATCACAACCCTCCACAAGAGATATTCCACTTTTACCCGGATACTACTGCAGATTTTATGAGAAGAAACCCCTGTTTTGGCTTCAATAAGCGAAGATAGAAGCCCTTTGGAATAAAAAGGAGGCCACCCTCACGGCACGGGCAAGCTTAACGGCCCCTTTGCAGTGGATAAAGTAGCTAGACACACAGCTAAACTTGGCAGGCATGCCAGCGACCTGGTTTTACAAAGGCGCTGGCGCGCTCAGTAAAAACATTGTTCCAAGAAATTATTTACACTTTGTTAAGAGAATTCAAGAGAGGAGATGTGGGTTGGAACTTCTAAAGCTCAAATATTGCGTACCAGACTCTTACACGAACGCCATTATGCGGCAGAGGGGTGACTCAACCCACTCCCTAAAATCGAGTAGTTTTTTTAAGATTGACAGACGATGGGTCACTCTTCCGCTCACCATTACAAGAAAGGAGGGAAAAGTTACTTCGTGGTTTTAATACTGCTAGTTGATGCCTTTTCCCTTACCGCTGGCTCATAGTTAAACTTAAACTTACCGCAATTTTGGCATGACTGTACTCTAACCGTAAGTATTGAGGGACATTCTACTCGCCACATTTTACCGCAATTTTCGCAATAAATTTCTCTAGCCAAGCCGTAAAGCCTCCTTGACCAAATTATACCATATTCAACAACTCTAAGCACTGAAATCCTGCATCCGACGTGCGTAGGAGCACGATTCTGATGTAAAGGTTGCTGCTTAAGTAGCATTTAGTGGCTTGCTTCGCATGAGGGTACGTATCCGGGTTATGGGATTCTACCTCTCGGGGAGGCTCAAAGGTTGCCCCTAAAGCCCAAAGCACTTGGATGGAAGCTTGGTTTAAAGTAAAAGCACAAAAATGTCGGGAATCGATCTGAGAAAAAAGGTTTTTAAATCGTCCAAATTTGAAAGATAGACAGAGAGAACGGTTATGGATATAGGATGGTGCCGATGAAGCGTATACAGAACAACGGTTCAGGAAATGGTCAGATTGTGCCGGGTGGACAGCACTCACTCTGGATAGATACGACCTCAACCATTTTCTTCCCTTCACTGGAGGAGAATATAAGGGTAGATGTGGCGGTTATAGGTGGCGGTATTGCGGGGATCACGACCGCTATGCTCCTAAAAGAAGCGGGAAAAGCTGTCGCCGTTATTGAGGCCAATAGGATAATACGGGGTGTTACGGCTCACACCACAGCTAAGGTCACCTCCTTGCATGGGCCTATCTACCATGAGCTTATAACGAACTTTGGCGAGAAGGATGCCCGCATCTACGCCGACGCGAACCAGGCTGCAATCGAGCAGATCGCATCCCTTGTGGGGCGATACGATATAGCGTGCGACTTCACCCGCACGCCAATGTATGTCTACACTGAGCTAGAGCAGAATAGAAGCACTATTAAGCGGGAAGCAGAG
>DASQQM010000141.1:0-4987 GCA_035643475.1 Anaerolineae bacterium
GGCTATTTTTATTTGCTGGGGGAGAAGGATTCGAACCCTCACATACGGATCCAGAGTCCGTTGTCCTACCGTTAGACGATCCCCCAATATTGGGACCCGATGCCGGGTCAACAGGGAAAATACTATCACGAAACCGGGCGATATTCAAGTTAATAGCGAGCTCTGATCCTGCCCGGCATTGTACCACAATGGCTAGCCATAGCGGCTAGCCATCTGCCAGCTCGATCAGGTGGAGTGCCTCACCAAGGCGCTCAAGCGTGGCCTCGCGCCCGAGAAGCTCAATGGTCTCAAAGAGCGGTGGGCTTACAGTGCGCCCGGTAATGGCGACCCTGATTGGTTGAAACACCATCTTTGCCTTTAGCCCCACCTCCTCGACAAGACCGCGCAGCCTCTTTTCGATCTCGTATGAGTAAAATTCCAGGGCATTATCCGAGAGAATCTCCATCACCTTCTCGAGCGTCTCCGGGGCGCCCTCTTTCTTCAACACCTTCTGCACGGCCTGCGGCTCGTACTGCACACGATGGAAGAAGAAATCGCTCAATCCAACTATATTAGAGAGCTTGGTCAGCCTCTCCTGCGTAATCTCAGCGAGCCTCCGATACCATGCATCCTCATACATCTCAATGGGAAGACCAGCATTTCTCAAATACGGCTTCATGAGTTCAGTGAGCTCTTCAATGGGAAGTTCCCTGATATAAACGCCGTTCATCCACTCGAGCTTTGCAGGGTCAAAGACGGCCGCGGATTTTCCGACCGCCTCGAGGCTGAACTTTTGGACGAGCTCATCCTGGGTAAAGAGCGTCTGATCCTCATATCCCCAGCCAAGAAGCGCAAGGTAATTTATTAAGGCTTGCGGCAGGTACCCCTCGTCGCGGTACGCCTCCACCGCGGTCGCACCGTGCCGCTTGCTCAAGCGGGTCTTATCCGGGCCGAGTATCATCGGAAGATGAGCGAATTCAGGAACGTCATATCCGAGGGCCTGGTAAAGCACGACCTGGCGCGGGGTATTCGACAGGTGATCATCCCCCCTGATTACGTGGCTGATATCCATATCGTGATCATCCACCACAACGGCAAAGTTATAGGTCGGTACGCCATCTGCCCTCAGCATGACGAAATCATCGAGATTCTTATTCTCAAAGACGACCTCACCTTTAACGATATCGTTTATAACGGTTATGCCCTCATCGGGACTATGAAAACGGATGACCGGCTTGATGCCCCTTGCCTCACACGCCTGTAGTTCGCTCGGGGTAAGCGTGAGGCAGCGGCGATCGTACCTTGGCGCCTCCTTCCTCGCAAGGGCGGCCTTTCTTCTCTCCTCTAGCTCCTCAGGAGTGCAATAGCACTTGTAGGCCTTTCCCTCGCCTAGAAGGCGTTCTACCTCCTCATGGTAGCGGTCAAGTTTATCCATCTGCCGGAAGGGACCCTCATCCCAGGCAAGGCCGAGCCAGCTCATCGAATTTATTATCGCGTGAATGGCCGCTTCGGTTGAGCGTTCGCGGTCGGTGTCCTCTATCCTCAGAATAAAAACGCCTCCATAATGCCGGGCATAGAGCCAGTTAAAAAGCGCCGTCCTTGCCCCACCGATATGCAGATAACCCGTTGGGCTCGGGGCAAACCGTACTCTTACTCTATTATCCATCTAACCTCCAGCAATAGTTTATTTAGCAAATCCATCTACTTAGAATACAGGAGTCAGAAACGAGAATCCAGAATAGGAAGATTCCAAAAAACTCTTGCACTGGATTCTACCACGAATTATTTTACTCAGAAATCAAGAGAAGTTAACACGACGGTGAAATTACGTGGGATAGTACGACTGAGGTTGTGGGGTAGCAATCTTCAATACGTGAGAACATAAGAATTACTACAACTCTGATTTTTGCCGCTGGCGCTCCATCATGTCCATCAGGGTTAGAGAGGCTAGGATGTTATACGTAGAATCCTGCAACTCTTTCCATACATCATACGTTGCGCATTTACTGACCCGTGGACATGACTCTGGGGTATCGAGGCAATCTACTGGAGACAGATTCTCCAGCGCCTGCACAATTTGCAACAAATTGATCTCACTGGGAAGCCTCGACAGCGTATAGCCCCCTCCAGCACCGCGGATGCTTTCTACTAAACCCGCCTCTTTTAGGGGCTGGATTAGTTGCTCTAAATATTTTACTGAAAGCTCTTGCCTTTGGGCTAGCTCCCTTAAAGAAACAGGACCCTTTTCGTAATTTAAAGCAATGTCTAACATTGCTCGGGTGCCATAGCGCCCCTTGGTTGACATCCTCATAGTGCCCCCAGCCTGAGGAATAGAAGTATCACTTGATTTCATAATATTTCAAAAGTTAAGACTTGACAAGCATGCTGCATTGCCGATAGTATTCCTAGTAATATGCTAGGTATTCTACAGTAGGTATACCTACCTTCCAAAAAAGAATAGTCTTCCATCTACAGGGATTTTGTGGTGTAAGCTATTACTTACATAACTAGCAGTTAGTTGACATGGTGGTAGCAAAGGAAAAATCCTGCGATCGCTTGCCTTTAGGTCGAGGTTAAGCTTAGGAGCAGTAATCTTATGCCAGATCTAGCTGCCACCTTGTAACCCGCCAACCCTGGTTAGAGCCCAGTTCATACATAATAAAGCCCCGCCTTGACCGGGGCTTTATTATGTATCTCTTTTAGAAATCCAGCTCGCGTCCATAATCATCAGCGAGACGATGATTATCCTCCTCATTGTTATAGCCAAAGGCGATCTCAAGGATTCTCGCCGGGCGCTCACTTACCGATATCAATCGGTGCACAGTGCCGGACGGTATGAAGAACTCCTCGCCCACCTTCGCGTCGTGAAGTTCCTCGCCTATCTGAACCCTGACCCCCTCGTCTAAAACAACCCAGGCATCACTTCGAAGATTATGCCAGTGAAGACTGGTTTCCTGGCCTTTTTCGAGCGTTAAAAGCTTCACCGAGCAGGTCTTATTATAGGCATACTGCTTGTAAAATCCCCATGGTTTCTCTACCTTCATAAACTACCACCATCTTACATCTAAGCATTTATATAGTAATGGTGCAAGTACATCAACTACTATTAGATCATTCCCACTAGATTAGCCATTTCGATTGCCGATACCGCTGCCTGCCATCCCTTGTTGCCATTTTTCGTGCCTGCCCTCTCAATCGCTTGCTCTATGCTATCGGTTGTTACGATTCCAAATACGATCGGGACTCCCGAGTCGAGGTTGACCTTTGCAATTCCCTTAGCAACCTCCCCCGCGACATAATCAAAGTGAGGGGTTGAGCCGCGGATAACCGCGCCTAAACAGATTATCGCGTTATAGCGACCACTCTCAGCCATTTTCTTTGCAACCAGTGGAATCTCAAATGCGCCCGGCGTCCAGGCGATATGGATATCGTTATCGACCACCCCGTGTCTCTTCAAGGCATCGCAGGCTCCATCGAGTAGCCTGGTTCCAATAAACTCATTGAAACGACTGACAACAATCGCAAACTTTAAGTCCTCTGCGATTAAATTGCCTTCATACGTCTGCATTAAACAACCTCCTGATTTATTCTAAGATTAGCGGCAGTTAACTACTTTCCATGCCGCTTAATATCCTACTTGCTACCTTTCGCCTTACTACCAGACATCTCCGGCTCTTTTGCACCGAGGCTCTCTACCGACTTATCCATCGCTCCCCAATCCAGTATATGGTCCATCTTGTCTTTTTTTGTCTGGAGATAATGGATATTGTAATCGTTCGTTCTTACCTGTAGTGGAACCCTCTCTGCGATATGCAAGCCATATCCCTCGAGACCCACAATCTTCTTAGGATTGTTCGTCATAAGGCGTATCGAAGTTAAGCCCAGATCCGCAAGTATTTGGGCGCCCATACCATAATCCCTGAGGTCAGCAGGGAATCCTAGATCGTTATTCGCCTGCACTGTATCACGCCCGTTCTCCTGGAGCTCATAAGCGCGAAGTTTATTTAGAAGGCCGATTCCTCTCCCCTCGTGACCCAATATGTAGAGAAGTACGCCCTGTCCTTCCTTCTCAATCATGTTTAAAGCAGCCTCAAGCTGATCACCGCAATCACAGCGGAGTGAATGGAATATATCGCCCGTTAAGCATTCAGAGTGAACCCTAACAAGAACATTTTCTTTTCCATTAACGTCTCCTTTAACAAGAGCGAAATATTCCTTTCCGTCGAGCGAGCAACGATAGCCGATCGCCTTAAAGGCACCAAAGTTTGTTGGAAGGGCCACTTCTGCAATCCGCTCGACCAGCTTCTCATTCCTGCGCCTGTACTTGATCAAATCAGCGACGCTTACCAGCTTAAGCCCGAACTTCTTTGCGACCTTCTTTAGCTGCGGGAGCCTGGCCATCGTGCCGTCTTCGTTCATTATTTCGCAGATGACGCCAGCCGGAAATAGTCCTGCAAGCTTCGCAAGATCAACGGATGCCTCCGTGTGACCTGCCCTCTCTAGAACGCCGCCTCTCTTTGCCCTAAGTGGAAAAACGTGGCCCGGCCTCGAGATATCCTCGGGCTTGCTGTTTGGATCAATAACAGTCTGCACGGTGACTGCTCTATCCCTCGCCGAAATTCCGGTGGTAATCTTACCCTTGGCACCGATAGAAACGGTAAATGCTGTACCCTGTTCGGATGTATTATCATGCACCATTGCAGGTATCTCTAAGGCATCGAGCCTCTCGGGTGTGCACGGCATACAGATAAGCCCACGACCATTTTTCGCCATGAAGTTAATGGCCTCAGGCGTAACCTTCTCGGCGGCTATTACGAAGTCGCCTTCGTTCTCTCGATCCTCATCGTCGACAACGATAATGATCTTTCCCTCTCGCAGATCTTGCAAAGCTTCCTCAATACTATCCAACATGCTCCATTCACCTTTCTTGTTAATTAGCTATCAGCCATCAGCTTTCAGCCATCAGTCATAGGGGCTTGTAGGGGGCAAGTTAACTCGCCCCTTTTAA
>DASQQM010000142.1:0-2001 GCA_035643475.1 Anaerolineae bacterium
TGTAGTGGCCGTCGATAATGTAGCAAGCTGGGTGGTTCCCCTTAAGAAATACGAGAATAAGGCCGTCCTCGACGATATGGTCGGGAGCCTCACGGCAGATGGTGGCCAGGTCCTCGAAGCGGGCCTCGAAGAGGCTGCCAAGAAACTGCGAAAGAACAAGGCCCAGATAAAGCACGTCATACTACTGACAGATGGCTGGACAGGGATGGACGGGCTCCGCCCGATCATCAGCGACATGAAACGCGACGGCATAACGTTTTCAACGGTTGCCGCCGGTGGTGGCTCCTCGCATCTTCTTGAAGAATTCGCAAAGATAGGCGGCGGCAGGTACTACCCTATGACAAGCGATTGGGATATCCCAAAGCTTATCACTAAGGAGACCGCGCTCATCTCGCGCCCATATATAAACCAGAGGACGTTCTACCCGAAGCTGGCAAATATAAGCCCTATACTGAAGAGCATCGGTGATTCCGGTGTCCCCCCGCTTAAAGGGTACATCGCAACCACGCCAAAGAGCCGGTCCGAGGTAATCTTCGTCTCCGATGAGGATGACCCAATACTTGCAACATGGCAGTACGGGCTCGGAACCGCCACTACATGGCTATCCGATGCGAAAAACCAGTGGTCCAGCAACTGGGTGGCCTGGGACCGCTTTGACGAGTTCTGGTCGTCCGTAGTGCGCTCCTGCATGCCGCAGAAAAAGAGCGAGGACCTAACCGCAAGCGTTCAGCAATCCGGAAAGGATGCTATCGTCTCAGTCACGCTTAACCGTGGTAGCGCTGTAAGGAAATCGGGGGCTGATATAAGCGCAAAAATAGCGCGACCCGATTACTCGGCAGATACTATACAGCTTGAGGAGGTATCTCCGGGTAAGTTCGAGGGAAGGTTTGAGGTCTCCCAAAAGGGTACCTACTTGGTAACGGTGTCGGCGAAGAATCGTGATGGCACCACGTCAAACCAGATGCTTGGCCATGCCGTCTCCTACTCATCGGAGTATCGCTTTAGAGAGCCAAACAGGGCCCTTATTGCTAGGCTCGTATCGGCTACAGGCGGTTCATTTCTAAAATCTCCCGGTGAGGCGTTCTCAAAAGACCCCCCGCCATACTACAGCCTGCGGGAGATATCGAATTACCTGCTTCTCGTGGCTTTCCTGCTCTTCTTCGCCGACATAGCACTGAGAAGAATTACCATTTCCCGGGAGGATATTACGGCTGCACGCGTGTATATCGCAGCCCGGTGGAACGATACGGTCTCATCCATAAAGGGCAGCGGTGAAAGGGGCGAAAAGGAAGAGATCGTATCACGGCTTGAAGAGGCGAAAAAGCGGGCCTCCCAGCGCTGGGAGAAGTAGGTGTTGCAACATCGTAGCCTGAGCTAAAAACAAGAATGTAATCGCCGGTATAAAGAAGGTAAAATCCCACAGGTTGTTTACTAGAAAGACCAGGCAGGAAAACGCCAGCGCCCTATGCAGATCGCTTACCCGCCCTTCGCCCCTCAGTGAAAAGCCCAACCATAAGAGCCTGGAGCAGCATATATAAAGGGCAAGAGTCAACAATATTCCAAGCAGACCAAGCTCTACCCCAGTATGGAGAAACAAGTTATGGGCATGGCGGACGATGCTATCCAGGGCATATCCCGGATATATGAGGTCATAGGTTCCACTTCCCCAGCCGAGCCAAGGCCTATCAAGCCAGGCGTTAAGGCTCCCCTGCCAAGTTGCTAACCTATGGCCTGCAATATTTACGGGCGTGAGATCAAACGCAGCCCATTTTACTAGATTAGCGATACCGCCACTATTGACCGTCCCCACAAAGATGATCGATGCCAACACCACCAATACCCCACCTGCAATCAGAGGGTGATTCAGGCGGATGCTGCCCGCCCGCATCCTTGTGAATATATAGACCGTTAAAATAGCCAGGAATAAAAGGCCGGTTTTTGAGAAAGTTAAGAGGACGCCCGCTGCCTGGAGGGCAACCAGGCCGGTTATAAACCACCGTT
>DASQQM010000143.1:0-5525 GCA_035643475.1 Anaerolineae bacterium
TTCAGTTTGGCGCAGAATGTTTTAGTCAAACTGACCCTGAGATGCTGACAGCAAACATCGACCGATTGGATGAAACTTATACTGAATACAAACCAGAAGAGTTGTTTGCAAAAATTCAATGTCCCGTCTTGCTTCTCCAAGCCAATCCAGAATTAGGCGGACTTATGAGGAATGAGGATGTTGATAGGGCGTTGAGCTTACTTCCAGTGGCTCACCATGTAAAGATACATAATGTCGGACATCTTCTGCATGTGCAAGATAGGGAAGCCGTAATCAACGCTGTCGTTCCGTTTTTAAGATCCTTATCATAGCTGTTTTTCTAGAAGCGTAGGGCCCAAAAATCTTTCATCCCCATAATCCTTAGATGCTTGCAACCCTTTCATTATTGCAGACCTTGAAAACCACATGAATTTTTTGAGAAGCATCTCTTTGCCTTTATTCGGGTATATCGGGCAAGAAGGAAGGAATGAGCAGTGAAGTTGTCTTTCTCATACGATGAAATACAGCCCGGTCAAATCCCGGTGGTGGGAGGCAAGGGCCAAAATATCGCAATGATATACAAGGAGGGTTTTCACGTTCCACCCGGCTATATCCTTTCGGCAGAAGCATTCCGGGCGACCGTGTCGGAAGCCGGGGTCGGCGATGAACTAGCTATCTTTCTCTCCCCGGATATAGCCCATGACGCACTCGATGAGATCAGCGAGCAGCTCAGAAGTTCAATTATCACCACGGCAATCGCAGGGGAGATCCAGGATGCGCTTCGCCAGATTTATGAAGCGCTGATTCCATCCGCCCCGACGGGTCTTATCGTTCGGAGCTCGGCTACGGTCGAGGATACCCCGAAGGCGAGCTTTGCAGGGCTTCTCGCCTCATTCCCCGACATACGGGATTTTGATGACCTCGTTGTCGCCGTTCGCAGATGCTGGGCATCGATCTTTACGCCCGAGGCGCATATCTACCTCAAGGAGCAGGGATTGCTGAAAGCGGATATCGGCGTTGCCGTCTTAATCCAGGTTATGGTGCCAGCCGAGCGGTCTGGGGTTATATTCTCGATGGACCCGGTCACTGGGGATAGCGATAAGGTTATCGTTGAGGCCATTTTCGGCTTCGGCGAGGAGATTGTCTCCGGGGAGGTGACCCCCGAGCGCTATATTTACTCGCGCAGGCGCGGTATGATCGTCAGTCGCAAGCTAGGGAGGCAGGCGGAGTTTATTACGCCTGCTGGCGAGCGGAAACCGGTGTTTGAAGAGCTCAAATTGATGCCAAAGCTGAGCGATCGGGAGGTATACGACCTTGCTGGCATAGGCGTACGGCTAGAGGAGATATTCGGAAGGCCACAGGACATCGAGTGGGCATTTAGCAATGGCACCTTCTACATACTGCAGTCGAGGCCGATTGTTGTGGGCGAGCGGTACGAGAAGCTATTTCCTCAGATAGGCGAGCACACCGTACTGCTAAGGGGTATCGGCGTTAGCCCGGCCGTCGGCTCTGGCCGAGTAAGGATCATTGGCCCTGGTGGAGTGCCCGAGGTTAATCCAGATACTGTGATTGTCGCGCAGAGGATAACCAACGATCTTGCCGTTCATCTCAGGCGCGCTGCAGCTGTGGTGACCGATGAGGGCGGAGCGACGAGCCATGGTGCCAATATACTGCGCGAGTTCGGGATACCCTGCGTTCTCGCCACTGGCGATGCAACCGAGAAGCTGAGGGAGGACCAGATCGTAACTGTTGATGGGTTCAGGGGCGTCGTCTATGAGGGAGACCTTGCGGTAAGAGTTAGTGGGATAGCGACGACGCCAGAAACGGCGACGAAGATTTTCGTCTCAGTGCTTATCCCTGAGAAGGCGCGAGGTATTGCGCCTTTTGCTGACGGCGTGTCATCACTGAGAGATGACTACTTCATGCTTGAATCGGGAGTCCATCCGATCAAAATGATTAAAGAGGGGTTGGGGACCTACCTTGAAGATAACATAACTAATGGGATTATCCAGACATTGGTTATGTTTGGTGACAAGCCGGTCTGGTATAAAACGATGGATGCCCCGACTGATGAGTTCCAAAGGCTTAGAGGATCAGAGGATCCCGAAGAGAGAAATCCGCTGCTTGGCTGGCGTGGCATTGGTCGTGAACTTGAAGAGCGCGATATGCTAAAGCTCGAGCTCAGGGCCGTACGGAGGGCCCTGAGTAAGGTGGATGGAAATCTTGGGATTAAGCTTCCCTTCATCCGGTTCGTCAGTGAGCTGCAAGGTGCAAAGGAAGTCGCACGCGAGGTGGGCCTGCGCCCGCATGAAGACGTAAAGGTAGGTATATCGATTGAGAACCCAGCTGTCGTATTTACATTAGGTGATTTTATAAACGAAGGTATCGATTTTATAAGTATAGGCTTAAGCGATTTGGTTATGTCTACACTTGCGCTGGACCGGGAGAGCAAGAAGGTGGCCGACCTCTTCAGGCCCGATCACGCGGCTGTGCTGCACCTCCTTAAGGAAGTGGCCTCTGTTGCTAGAAGGAACCATATATTTACCTGTGTAACCGGCGAAAGCGCTAGGGACCCGGCAGTGCTTCCTTATCTCGTAGCGTCGGGGTTTGATGCTATTGGAGTTTCGCTCTCGTTCTTCGCGGAGGTTAAGCGAGAGGTTGCTCGAATAGAGGATGAGTTTCGAAGTGGCGCTCGTAAGGCCGCAAGGGCTTAAGCTAGACCCTACTCGTATTCTTTATACCCCCTCATCAGCTGATTTCAAAATTATTCCAACGAAATTTAAGATACCGCAGATCGTTTGAACCCGCGGAATCGGGGAATGAGATAAGAGGGTCGGTAATTTATCTGGCCTGGTTTTTAAGGCGCTGGACGCTACAGCTCAGTGCGATAACAAATGGATTCTGTGGAGGTGAGATCGATGCCGCAAAGGTTTAACTGGTTAGACTGGACTTCGCTCGTCGTGGTAGTTATCGGTGCACTTAACTGGGGCCTGATCGGGTTCTTTAACTATGATCTGATCGCCGCGATATTTGGCGGAGGCAACACATTCGCGACGGTTCCGCGAGTTCTTTACGCCATCGTGGGTTTGGCAGGCCTATACTCGATCTACTCACTATACAAAGTAGGTCAGATACAGGCACAGGTACGTAGACCAGCGGAAGAGCGCATGAGAAGGGCTGCCTAATCATACCGTTTTCTAGTAGCTTAAGCGGGTGACCATGGTCACCCGCTTTTTGCATGCAAATTATCACACTGATCAGAGCGGTATTATTACTGATGTTCTATCAAGTCGAGCTTTATCTCTCATGTTTTGATTGCTCTATACACGGGTATATGCAGTGCGATGGTTATCATGGATGCCCTAGCACAGACAGGGAGGACTTCTCGACGTGTTAATCATAGTAGACCGGTAGATGCCGTTTGAAAGGAGGATATTTCTGTGGCGGAATTTGCTAATCCATTTGTTGGTACGGTGCCGAGGAAGTTGACGAAGGAAGAGTTGATAAGGGCTATCAGGCTGAATATTACTGCCGAGCATGAGGCGGTCCACCTCTACATGGCGCATGCCGACGCGACAGATGACCCCATCGCAAAGAAGGTTCTCATCGATGTGGCTAACGAGGAGCGTGTGCATATCGGTGAGTTCCAGAAGTTGCTCAGTATCCTCGCTCCCGACGAGGACACGTTCGTTGGAGATGGCGTGCGTGAGGTAGAAGAGATGCAAGCGGAGCTCTCAGTAGTAGGAGGTCCGCAGGAGGAATTGGTCGCTCAGGAAGGGATGCCAATGGAACTCGCCGTGGAGACTGGTGGGCCGACCGAGGAAACGAGCGCGGCGGCAAGTGAGAACGATACCAGTTCGAGTGGAAATACCATAGGTGTGCGAACAATTGGTTCTTTAATCGATTAATGTTGATGTGGATAAGGAGGATGATATGGCGAGCGAGTTTTTAAGCCGAGAGGAGGCGCCCTTCGGTGGAGAAGTCTGGCAGAAGATTGATGATACCGTGGTTGGAGCAGCCAGTAGTCAGCTGGCAGGACGAAGGATATTAGAGATAGAAGGGCCCTATGGTTTTGGCATAAAAGCAATACCGGGGATGGACAGGCCGGTCGGCGAGTCAGTATCGATGAGGGAAGTTAAGGCAGAGTTAATATCAAGCCCGATGATCCCGCTGGCGAGCGTGCAAAGTAGCTTTGCGATTCCAATACGAGACGTAGCTTCATTTGAGCAGACTGGTATAGAATTCGATATAAGCGAGGCGGCATCTGCTGCCATAGCGGCCGCGCGCCAGGAAGATACGCTTATATTTCTCGGCTCAAGGGCACTGGGAGTGGAAGGCCTGGCATCGCTTAAGGCTGCAGGAAGCTACAAGCTCGGTTCATGGGACGAGGTAGGAAAGTCGATCGATGATATAATCGCTGCGATTGGTGTACTCGATAAGGCCGGGTTCCCCGGCCCCTATGCGATGGCGCTTGCTCCTAACAGGTATAACCTACTTTTCAGAAGGTATATGCAGGGCAATTTATCGGAGTTTGATTTATTAAAAGAGGTTATATCCGGCGGAATAGTAAAGGCACCTGTTCTGAAAGACGGAGGGGTAATAGTAGCAAGCGGCAGGCAGTTTGCAACAATCGCGCTTGGCCAAGATCTCGTGGCGACGTTTGTTGGTCCCGTGGATGGAACCTACGAATTTTTACTGGTCGGGAGCCTTACGTTGAGGGTAAAAGTACCCGAGGCGATATGCGTACTTAAAACGTAAATAACCCACCATCCCCGCCAACGCTGCAATGATATGTTGCCCAAGGCCAGAGAGGAGGGTACTATAAGGGTACCATCTGTTATGAGTGAGCATGGGAGGAGATGCGCGTGTCTGGAAAATGCCCCGGATCAGACATGAGAAACATAACTGCTGGAGTATATGCGTGTCCAAACTGCGGATACGCTGTAGAGATATTCTCGGACGAGATGCGCAGGAGGTGCCCGAAGTGTAAGGAGTGGGTTGAGAAGAAGGAGACCCCATCATGCATTCAGTGGTGCAAGTCTGCTCGCTCCTGCCTCGGCGATGAGAAGTGGAAGGCTGTCATGGATAGCCTTGGTAAGGTGCCTGAGGATTAACATTTATATTTAAATTACCTATCGAGTATTTTGCCTATGTTGCCGATAAGATTTCTGTATAAGGAGTTGTTTTGCGGATAAGGAGGCAACATGGCAACATCGGAAAGAAGATACGGAGCAGCAGACATCGATTTAGCGAGAGCAAAGCGTTACGTTAGATCATCCGGAAGCGGCTCGGCTCCAAAACCACATCGCGGGAATGCTTACAGCTCGGTACGGAATATCGAAATCGACAGCGGAGGTCTCTACCGCTTCGAGAAGATGGTCCGCATGGCCTTCGTGCAGGTGATGAAGGAAGATGTAGTCTTTGGCCAGAAGGATAGCATAATCGCTTATATAGCTGGGCTAAGCAACGACTTTGAAGGCCCCGTCGTGAGCGACATCGATTGGCAACCTGACCAATCCTCCGCAATGATGAGCGAGTTCATGATG
>DASQQM010000144.1:0-3121 GCA_035643475.1 Anaerolineae bacterium
ATTCTATCGAGACCTCGAAGGTACGGGCCTTGGGATGGGAGCCCCAGTACGATTTCGAAACCGGCATGCGCACAACGATCGAATGGTACATGGCAAATGAGTGGTGGTGGCGCCCACTAAAGCAGTTATCCACAGTTTAAATACAAAAAGGTCGAGCAGCTACGGATAAATCTAGTAATTGTAAAGTTACCTAATTTCTTCTTGTGGTAGTCCATTTATGGGGCATCTTCTTCCATTAATTGTAAACCCATCGTTAAAACACAAAATTAAGGCTTGCTTCAATTGGCAACCAAGTGATTAGCTGAGATACGATGATTAAATTTTGGAATTAGTGGTAGAATCTATTTGTTGTCTCTTAAGAACCGGATATATCTTTTACCGAGAACGGAGGGGTAAATATTGTTAAAGCTCGAGACAGTTTCAGGTCTTCCTCTGAAGCTGGATGGTGTTCGCCTCGTTTTTGAGGAGGGTCTGCCCGAGGTGGAGCCAGATGTTCGCCATTTACAGGATTTCAAAGATGTATTGGCCCCAGATTCTCCACTTCAGGGGCCGGCGGATGCCTACTTCATGTATCGTGATATCGGCTGGCCGAAGGATAAGGAGATGTTCAGGCAGAGGAACTACCGTTATGACATAACGGTAGTTCAACCTGGAGTAGTGGGTCGCGAACTCGTAAAGACCGTCGGGCACTACCACCCGCTTGTGCCGGAAACCGATGTTACGTATCCCGAGGTCTACGAAGTGATAAGCGGGCGCGCCCACTACGTGTGCCAGAAAGTTGACGGGAATAAGGTCCTGGATTTCTTTGTCGTGGAGGCTTTGCCAGGCCAGGATGTGGTAATTCCACCAGGATACGGCCATATAACGATTAATCCGGAGGATGAGCCTCTCGTCATGAGCAACGTCACCGCCGATGGATTTAAATCGATTTATAAGCCCCTCGAGGAGAAGCACGGCGCCGCGTACTATGAGCTCGAGGACTTCAGCTGGGAAAAGAATGATAACTACGATATGCAAGCTGAACCCAAATGGGCACGGGCAAACGAAGTCCCTGAATTCGCTTTAACCGAGGCTGTACCCCTCTATGTCGCGATAACCGAAAATCCCGATAAGTTCGACTTTTTGCTAAACCCACAAAATTACCTGGACACCTTTGATAAGGCCTTAAGAATGACCGGTGGGTTACTGGGTTGATAGAAGCCAGAATCCAGGAGCCAGAAGAGAAGAATAGAATTGTAGCTCAGGGCTTTAGCCCTGATAGGATAATATGCAATGAAAAACTTGGTATTAAAAGCCAGCCCTGAAGGGACGGCTATACGTAAGTTTTTATCGTCCCTTCAGGGCTGAGCTATAGTTATGTAATCCTTAAACCAGATCGTTATAATTACGCCATAACCACGAGGCTTTTCATGGCTTTCTTGGCCGCCTCTATAGTACGGTCGATATCCTCGTCGGTGTGTGCGGTCGATATAAATGAAGCCTCAAACTGCGATGGGGCCAGGTTTATGCCCTGCTCGAGCATCGCCTTGAAATACGCGGCGAACATCGCCGTATCCGATGTCTTTGCGCTCTTATAATCATAGACCGGCTGATCGGTAAAGAACATACAGCTGAGCGAGCCCACGCGGTTAAATTGTGCTTGGATGCCCGCTTCCTCGGCAGCCCCCTTAAGACCCTCAGCGAATCTTTTACCTTTACGATCGAGCTCTTCATAGATAGATGGATTCTTAAGTATATTAAGAAGGGTTATCCCAGCCGTCATAGCAATCGGATTACCAGAGAGAGTACCCGCCTGATAAACCGCACCAACCGGCGCAATCGCATCCATAATCTCGGCGCGCCCGCCGAAGGCTCCAACCGGGAACCCGCCGCCTATAATCTTGCCCAGACACGTCAGGTCTGGTGTCACATTATAGTATTGCTGGGCGCCGCCATAAGATACTCTAAAACCAGTAATAACCTCATCGAAGATGAGCACGACACCGTATTCCTGCGTTATCTTTCGCAAGCCCTCAAGGAAGCCTTCTTTCGGTGGAATAACGCCAGCATTCCCCGCTACCGGTTCGATGATGACCGCGGCGATATCTTCATGCTGCTCGCGGATGAGCTTCTCGGCAGCCTCGAGGTCATTATAGGGCAGGTTAATCGTATCCTGGGCTGCACCCCTGGTGACACCCGGACTATCTGGCAACCCCAGGGTGGTGACGCCTGATCCAGCCTGGACAAGGAGGCTATCGGAATGGCCGTGGTAGCATCCCTCAAATTTTACAAGCTTGGATCGACCGGTATAGCCCCGGGCGAGCCTTATCGCGCTCATCGTCGCTTCGGTACCCGAGCTCACCATTCGTACCTTCTCAACCGAAGGGACCGCTTCAACTACTGCCTTAGCCATCTCGACCTCAAGCTCGGTCGGTGCACCGTAGCTCGTGCCATTCTCAAGGGCGGCCCTAACCGCTGCATTTATCTCATCGTTTGAATGACCTAGAATCATCGGTCCCCAGGAAGCCACGTAATCGATATACTCATTGCCATCTACGTCGTAAACCTTCGAGCCCTTGGCTTTGGCAATAAAGAGCGGGCTCAAACCCACCGACTTGAATGCTCGGACCGGGCTGTTAACCCCTCCTGGAATAACCTTTTGAGCTTCTGCAAAAAGCTCCTGGGATCTGGATGTATTCATTCATTACCTCCATGCTCGTAATAATAGCTATCAGCAATCAGCTTTCAGCAAATAAGATCATTAGTATAGGTCTTACCTTACTAGATTCTCTAGGATTTTGCATAATCCTCTGATCTAAGAACTAAAGCCCTGTTAAAAGTTGTGGGTGCTACCGTGCTGCAGTCGATGAGGACAAGAGGTTCAAGCTCCAAAACTCTTTACTTAAACTTCGGCAGTCCCGTCGACGTTGGCACCTTGGCACGTTTCGGCTCATATATGCAATAGGGCTCTTCGGCAAGGTAATCCCCGGTAACCTCATAGGCACGAGCCCGGCAGCCGCCGCAGACGCGCTTAAACTCACAGGCACCGCACTTCCCCTTGAGCTTGTCGTAATTCCTCAGGTCTGCAAAGAGCGGGGAGGTCTCCCAGACCTCTTTAAAGGTCTGCTCCTTGATGTTGCCC
>DASQQM010000145.1:0-3941 GCA_035643475.1 Anaerolineae bacterium
AGCGTTCCCGTCTTATCGTAGACGATAACATCCATCTGCCGCGCCTCTTCCAAGCCCTCGGCGTTTCGTATCAAGAGGCCGCGCCTGGCTGCCAATGATGTTGAAATGGAGGTGACCGTTGGGATGGCAAGGCCAAGCGCATGCGGACACGCGATTACCAACACTGTGATTGCGAAGGTAAGCGCAAGTATTAATCCTTCACCTACCAGGTTCCAGTACGTGAATGCGGCGGCCCCAACGATGATGGCTATGAGGGTCAAGTAATGGGCAGCCCTGTCAGCGAGCCTTTGTACCCTTGGCTTGGATTCCTGGGCCTCTTGCACCAGGTTGATAATCTGCGCGATCGCGGTCTCCTCACCGGTCTTCTCAACCCTGGCCCTGATGGCACCCTCATTATTTATGGTGCCGCCGATAATCTCGTCTTCAGGACGCTTGCTCACCGGCCTCGATTCGCCGGTTATCATGGCCTCGTTCGTGCTCGTCTCACCTTCGAGCACGGTGGCATCTATCGGCACCTTCTCACCTGGCCGGATCAGTATGACGTCTCCCACCGTTAGGTCATCGGTCGGCACGGTAACGATCTCTCCGTCACGCACGAGGTTCGCGGTCGGCGGTATGAGCTTAACCAGCTCCCTCAATGCGCCTGAGGCACCCCGGACGCTTCGCATCTCCATTAAGTGGCCGAAGAGCAATACCACTACCAGGGTTGATATCTCCCAGTAGAACTCGACTGCTGGAAACAAGAACGTTGCGGCGACGCTGTAGAGGTAACCGGCAATAACTGCCAGGCTTACCAGTACGTTCATGTCGAGCAGCCGCAACCTAAGCGATCCGAGCGCCTCCCGGTAAAAGAACAACCCACCGTAGACAGCGACGACCGTTGCCAGCAATAGCATGACGATATCTTGCCCTGTAAATCGAGGGAGGCTGAAGCCAACAAGATTCTGTATAGTTTGAGAAAGAATGAGTATCGGGATGGTGAATATGAAAGCAACTATGAAGCGCCTCCTAAGCTCACCTTCCATCATAGCGTGGTGATTTTCGCGGTAGTGCGGTGGGCGCCCTTCTTCTTCGATCTCATGTACCGGCTCTAAGTATTCGCCCCTCGGCTCCTCTGGCTCCTTCCCGGCGGGCTCGTGGGCGTGACCCATGTGATCGTGCTGCGCCGGGGCTCGGACTTTACCGTAGGCTGCGGATTCGGGCTTTTTACCTGCGCCGGTGCGCCTACTGGAGGCCTCAGCCTGGGGCTCAGGTGCGTGTTCGCCAGGCATCCCGGCTTCAGTCATACTTTCTATAGGCCGTACGGTATGCACTTCGTGTACAGGCATGCCATGCCGGGATATATGGTCGTTAATAATCGATCTCACTTTACCCTCGCTAAGCCCACCCTTTCTAACCCGCACGGTCAAAATGTGGTTAGCCGGATTATACGAGGTAACGAGCACGCCCGGCTCTCTTTTTAAAGCCTCTTCAATATCGCGAACTTGTTCGGGCTGCACCGTCTCCTCGATTCCGATATTGTATACATTAGCTGATTCCGACATTTCTATCAGCTCCTTCACATGCTTCCTATGTACCCAAGAACGCGACATAATAAAACGGTAGAAGGGCAAGTATGGGATTAGCAGGGAAGGTATTGTGTTGTAGCATACAGTCACGCTATAAAGTATGAACTACGACTAAGGTTATAGACAGAGAAAGTAGATAGTAATTTGTGGTAAAATAAGAAGCTGTTATATACTGCGATATGTGCTGCTAGAAGTTGGTGATTCATATAATGAGCGATCTCATGGATATAGACGAGCTTACCGATTACCTCGATATAAGCCGGGAGGTTATAGAGGGGCTTCTCAAGTGCTGAGACTTTCCAGTTATTGATATCGGCGGTCAGAGTCGGTTTAAGCGCGACGAAGTAGATGCTTGGATGTTTAAAAAAGGAAGAAAGGCTGGTGGGAAAAGGATGTCGGCATTGGACACCCTTAAAGGAGATATAGACCCGTTAACAAAACGAATTGTCTTTACGGGTATACTCACGGCGGAACTCGAGAAAGAAGGGTTCTCCCCAGTTGCAGCTGGCAACTATGCGGTTGAGCTGTATACATCAGGTGGGTACAAGGGCGGTAGTGTTGACGTGGTAGCTCCAATTGAACTTATCGATAAGGTGTTGACGCAGCTGGATTTCAAGAAAGGGAACGGTAGTTGGAGCAATGAGGATGTTGATATAGCGGTCAATGTGCTGGCGGAAGATTTAGAGGAGCACCAACTAGAGAGAGTAAATCAGATTGATATTGACGGGCTTGCGGCATATTTACTGGGGGTTGAGGATGTTATCCTCAGCAAGCTTAAAGATTTCTCTCAGGGCGGTGAATCAAATGCTATCATCTGGGTTCAAGAACTCATGGAGATTCACGTCAATGAGATCGATTTGGATTATTTAAAGGATCATGCAGCTCAGGAGGGCGTTATGGGCGCTCTTCAGGAATTAATTGATGAGCTTAGGCTTGAAGAAGAAGAGTACTTGGGCAGGGTACCTCAGCCCTAGCTAAATTACCCCATCCCTCAATGCGTGGTCAGGTTGTTGTTGAGTAAATACACGCTACTCCTGGCAGTAAAAGCGGATAGATAAA
Organism: Anaerolineae bacterium; assembly: GCA_035643475.1. Taxonomy (GTDB): domain Bacteria; phylum Actinomycetota; class Aquicultoria; order Aquicultorales; family Aquicultoraceae; genus DASQQM01. The sequence continues at coordinate 2,628 of DASQQM010000145.1, forward strand.
TCGGTAAAGGGTTGCTTTTAAGCACCACTCCCACTACTCTTATGAGTAATGGAAGCGGTCTCACTATCGATTAGAAACGTAAGATTAATAACGATATCTTTTCTTTTGCTGGTCGCTGTTATTTTTACGGGCTGCGGTGGTAAAACTGAAACACCGGAGATAAAAACACCTGGGGCAAGCTCGGGAACAACAGCAGTGACGGGAGAAAGCAATATGAAGCTGTCTTCTAGTGCGTTCGAGAACAATGGAACCATACCGGTAAAGTATGCTCATACCAGAGTGGCGGGAGGCGAGAATATATCCATCCCCCTCGAATGGCAGGATGCTCCTGCGGGCACAAAATCCTTTGCGCTTGCGATGGTTGATACCAGCTCGAGAAACTGGGTCCATTGGATGGTGATAAATATCCCGCCCGATATCACTTCTCTTAGTGAGGGTGCATCGGTCATAAAGATGCCGAGCGAAGCAAAAGAGCTCGCTAACACCTTCGGCTCTATCGGGTACGGCGGACCTGAGCCACCACATGGAGCACGACCCCATAATTATGTGACCACTATATATGCGTTAAATGTCGATGAAATATCCCTGCCCGTACAATCCTCCTATAACGATTTCCTGCAGGCAATCGAAGGAAAAATCCTCGCCCAAGCACGCCTGACCGGGGAGTTTTCCCGGTAATCAAGAGATTTGGTTTCATACCGCTTTAGCTTCTCAAAGCATTTCCATTGAAACATAAAATATCCAGGAGCCCTCGGTGACCGACCAATATTGACCCTTCCGCTTGCCGGTTTACTTAATTAGATGCACCCTCTTCTAGGTTAGCCATAAACCAGCTAAACATATAAAACCGAGCTATTGCCAATTATCAAAATAAACCTCTAACTAACCTCTTGACTAATAAATTAATCCCTATATACTTGATATATAGTTAGTTATATACCCGATATATAGCAAGGTAGGTGTTGGGAGGTTTCATGAGTATTAAGTATGGCATTTTGGCTATCCTAGCCAGACGCCCGTTTTATGGTTATGAGCTAAAGCAGGAAATTGAGACGGAATTAGGGGCAAACTGGTCTGTAAACTATGGCCAGATCTATACGACCCTTGATCGCCTGGAACGGAATAGTTTTGTGATCCTATCCGGTACCGTGGCAGTATCCGATGCGCCGGACCGAAAGCTCTACACCATTACGCCCGCCGGGCGGGATGAGCTTAACAAGTGGTTCTTAAGCCCTCTGACTAAAATCGAGAACCTGCGCGATGAATTCTATGCGAAGGTGATACTGAGCATGACCAGCAGTATACCCACTGAGA